>NZ_JACJVM010000215.1:0-104777 GCF_014212065.1 Aequorivita sp. 609
GCTTCGTACCGAGCAGAAAAAACTTGTAATGGGGGAGATATGCTTTGAATAGAGCCGAAAACTCATCTAAAACTACAAATCTACATCTCTAGCAGTTTTAAGAGGAGAAAGCCACAAGTTCTTTTGGAGAGTTGCGGATTTGAGATGCAATCGTGCGGGAGCGGGGGCTTCTTATAAAGTTCCAATTTCAAATCTAAACTTTACCACTATAAATCTAATCTTTAAGACCTTTAAAACCCTGTCTCAATCCAAAAAAGGCCACAAATACCAATAGAATACTAAACAAAAAATCGCCTGATTCATATTCTCCCTCAAACAATAAACGCGATCTTGTTTTATTGGTCAACATTTTAATTTCCTCCTTTCCTGAAATTAATTGACACAGTTCCAAATCAATATCTTTTACAAAGATCTTGTTATTATATTTTAGCTTACAATGTCTTAATCTATAATTTATGGTCGTACAATTTTCAGGACAGTAAACAACTTCTGCAACTACTTCAAAACCTTCTGAATCTATCTTTCTTTTCTCATTTGTTTTCCAGAAACCTATAAATGAGATTAGCAATATCAACACACTTAATCCTATCAGTATTTTATTTTTGTTCTTATATTTCGTCATCAGAATAAAAACTATAGGATTATTTTATTATTTGGATAGTTATTTAATTTAAAATTTTATAGGAGCAGGCCTTGGAATTACTGGTAAAGGTTCAGGATTTGGTGCAGGACTCGGCGCGGGCTCAGGAGCTGGACTTGGTGTCGGCTCAGGGTTAGGGGCCGGACGCGGTGCTGGCTCAGGATTAGGCGTTGGATTCGGTTCTGGCTCAGGCTGTGGCAATGGATTCGGTTCTGGCTCAGGCTGTGGCAATGGATTCGGTTCTGGCTCAGGTCTTGGGGATATATCAAGAGGCGAAACATTCTCAAGAATCACTTTTGTTTCTACTTGAAAAATAAAATCAAACCATTTATTACCGCTATTTGGCAATCTACCTGTAAAAACATCCGCCATAACAGGTGTTGGATTTACCGGTTTATGTCCGTTTTTTCGAAATTGATTAACTGTGCTGCCAGCAGCTATGACAGAAGATGCGGCAACAGCCTTATAAACTCTTGCTGTAGCTCCTATGACTTTTAAACTTGACAAACCTCCAGTGGCAGCACCAGTTATAGTGGCCACTGCTATTGAACCTAAATCCACATCAACCAAAGAATCGACTAATCCTTTGCCTTTTATTCCATTTGTAATAACTTGGGCAGTATATTCTACAGATGCACCAATAACTGCGCCCCAAACTACTTGAACAAATTTTCCGTCAGGGTCTGCAAAATAAGTAGGAGTATTCCAAGCATATATATATGGAGATCTATTTATTTGACTAGGATGATCCGCCAACGGGTCAACATTCATCCACCTGCCTAAAGCTGGGTCGTAATTACGTGCACCGAAGTCGTAGGTGTTGATGTCGAACTCCTCTTGGTACTCCTTCCCGCCAAACTTATAAGTATAACTATCTCCCAAAAGCGGAGTAACAGGGGTAATAATAACATTGCCTCCCACTCCAACTTCAAAAACACTATGGTCAGGGTTGTAGCTTAGGTGTTTTATGCCTTCCTCTCGGTCGGGCCTCCCTCGTCGGAGGCAGGAGGGATAGTATTGGTTTTCTTCAATTAAGGTTACCATACCATCATTGGGGTCTTGAGTGTATTTAGCACGAATATTTATGCCTTCCTCTCGGCCTGCCATCACCCTCTCGGTCGTGCCTCCCTCGTCGGTGATGAGCCCTCGTCGGAGGCAAGAGTGGTCGGTATAGTTAAAAACATAATTATAACTTGTGCCACCCCCAAACGCTAACACTTTTACATACCCTTCGGCAGTAGGAAAGAAGTCTAATGCTGTGTTTTTGTATTGAAACCCACTTGTGCTGAGCAAAGTCGAAGTATCCATATAATTTGTTGTTTTTGTCACTAAGCTCTCAATAACTTTCCTTTTTACGTAATTTTATGCCTGTGGCATCTTGCCTAAAATGGCAGGCAGGCATAAAAATACTCAATTTTGTTTCTAGAATCAAAAGTTATTTTGGCAGGCAGGTTTATACTTTCGGCTCTTATTCTAAAGATATTATTTTTTCTAAATATCAGGAAAATAAAGGCTGAAAATAAAATCGAGACAAGAAAAAGCTAGTACTGTCACTACATTAAAGCTTGGGAGACCACGCGATGCAATCGCGAGGGAGTGGGGGATTGCATAAGCTATTCATCAATTAAAAATCTTCTTAACTTTGGAAAATTATCTTCAAGCTTTTCACTTTGAAAGGGAGAAAATTTAATTTCATATAAGCCCATTGACACATAAGTCATTAAAGACAACTTATTTCTATCATTAAAATTTATGAGATAGCTTGTATAGCTCTCATCACCAATTGTTTCAATTAACTTTGTTAGTACAATGCCGTGCTGATTAGCTAAATCTTTTGCTACTATAAATTTCGAAAATTCGTTTATAGATTCGCCATTACCTTCAAGAGCTTCATTTAGGCAGGTACAATAGTCCTTGTTTTTATAAATTTTAATTTCAGAAAGTTTTTTGGGAACATTTATTTTAGAAGAATTATTGCAAAAATTTGTATCACAAGAATTAAAAATAAAAAAACCTAAAAGTAAAAGAAAATACTTCATATTAATTAAATTTTAAAAACTCCAATAACTTTGTTCATAACCCCGCTGGTTCGCGATTGCATCGCGTACCTCGCACAATTTTAATTAAACTATCCTATTCACCCGCTACAGCACGACTCCTATCCACGCTACCGCACGAAATAAAATTCGACGGAGTCAATCCTTTTTTATGGTTCTCTACATTTCAATAAAAATCAAAATTTCTCAACCAAAATACTGCAAAACTATAAAATCTCTATTTTTTGCTTTCCAGAAAGAAACGGTACCTAGCTTCGAGATGAAATTTTAAGACTGTGGAAAACCACGCTATGTTCTCGAAGCTTCGGGAATGCGGGAGCGGGGAAACCACATGAAGCTCACGTGACTTCAAAAATGCAGGAGCGGAGTTTTCGATCTACAGATTTCATGAATTGTAAGCAAATAAGTAAACTATGGCAACCAACCCAATTAATAAGACAATTTTAAATGCATAACCAACCAAAGCGTTTTTCTTCAACTCGCGCTCATTGTAAAAAGTGTTGAATTTTTTCTTGCCCAAATGAAAAAAATACCGAATTATAGCACCAAACCATTCAGAAGAATTTAATTCTGCGTCTGATTCATTTTGCCATTCCATACCTTCTTTATCGTCAGCTTTTTTCATAATTAATCACAATTAAAAATAAATAGTTACGGCAGCAAAATAAAAACAGCTATTCCCACAAACACCACTATCTGCAACCACTTTAAAACAGTATTTATGCGTTTCCACTTCATTAGCAAATTAGATATTCGTCCTGCTAAAAGCGCTATTAAGCTGAAAACAAAAAAAGAAATTATCATAAAAGTAATTCCTAACACATAAAACTGGTAAACCGTATTGCCATCTTTATCCCAAAGAAAACCAGGGAAAAACGCCAAAAAGAAAATCATTACTTTAGGGTTTAACAAGTTCATTATCACCCCCGTTTTAAAGAGCTGCCAATACGTTTTTTTTGGAGCATTATTGGTAAAGGTAATTTCTGTACCACTTTTAAAAACCGAATACGCTAAATAAAGCAGGTAGCAAGCTCCCAAAATTTTAATGGCGTAGAAAACTTCTTCGGAAGTTGTTATTATTGCAGAAACTCCAAAAGCCAATAAGGTGGTATGCACAATACAACCACTAATTAAACCAGCTGTTGTGGCTATTCCACTTTTAGTGCCATTTACTAACGATTGTGTAAGGACATAAATATTGTCTGGCCCCGGAGAAAGTGCAAGTGCCAAAGTTGCAATGGTAAAAGAAATTATGGTTTCAATCATAAAAAATGACTTAGTACTATAAGATATACGACCTAGGATTTGCTCTAATACACTTTTTAATATTGATTGCTGATAATTGAAAACGCTAAATAATTTGTCTTACGTCTTATGTCTTATTGTCTTAAGTCCTTTTAAGAATGGCTTTATTTATTCGTTTTATTAAACCCGGTCCTTCATAAATAAACCCTGTGTACAGCTGAACCAAACTCGCTCCAGCTTCAAGCTTTTCGAGCGCATCTTCAGCTGAATGAATTCCGCCTACTCCAATTATTGGAAATGATTTATTACTTTTTTCTGAAAGATAACGGATTACTTCTGTGGCACGCGTATTAAGAGGTTTTCCACTTAATCCTCCCATTTCGATTTGATTCTCTGAAGTAAGTCCATTTCGTGAAATAGTAGTATTTGTAGCAATTACACCATCAATTTTGGTAGTATTTACAATGTCAATAATATCGGTTAGCTGTTCATCTGTTAAGTCTGGAGCGATCTTTAAAAGAATTGGCTTACGCTTTTCTTTTTTATTATTTCTGTCTTGAAGCGTTTGCAACAAGTCGGTTAAAGGTTTCTTTTCTTGTAACGCACGAAGGTTTGGTGTGTTTGGCGAACTTACATTTACAACAAAGTAATCTACATAGTTGAACAATGAATCGAAACAAATGATATAATCATTAACCGCTTCTTCATTTGGCGTAACTTTATTTTTACCAATATTCCCACCTATTAAAACCCTTCTTTTATCTCCAAGTGCAGGGTTTTGCTTTAACCTTTCTACGGCTTCTGCTACTCCCCCATTATTAAACCCCATTCGGTTAATAACAGCTGAATCTTCCTTTAATCGGAATAAACGAGGTTTCTCATTTCCGGCTTGAGGTTTTGGCGTAACGGTTCCAATTTCGATAAATCCAAAACCGAGATTCGACAATTCTTTATAAAGTTTTGCATCTTTATCAAAACCTGCTGCAAGACCTACGGGGTTTGGAAATTTTAAACCAAAAAGCTCGCGTTCAAGTTTTTTATCTTCAACTTTATAAATACTTCGGAAAATACCTCCTAAACCAAGTTTATGGCAGAATTGAAGTAATGAAAATGTAAAATGATGAATTTTCTCAGGATCGAAGCTGAAAAATATGGGACGGATGATAGTTTTATACATAATTGCAAAATGTGGTACAAAAATACACTAAACTATGTATTTGTTATTTTGAATATGCTTTATTTTGTATTGTAAATGAAAAAGACATGATTGAAAAACAACACATTATTGACCGCTTTAAAAGTTATGTAACTATTGACACCGAAAGTGACCCAAATAGCGACACAACTCCGAGTACCGAAAAGCAATGGGATTTAGCAAATAAACTAGCTGAGGAGCTAAAAGAAATAGGAATGGAAGACGTAAGCATCGACGAAAACGCTTACATTATGGCTACTTTGCCATCAAATGTTCCACATGATGTTCCGGTAATTGGTTTTGTATCGCATTTTGATACTTCCCCTGACTTCACAGGTGCCAACGTTAAACCTCAGATAATTGAAAATTATGATGGGAAAGACATTGTTCTGAATGAAGAACAAGATATCGTTCTTTCTCCGGATTATTTCGAAGACTTATTGTTGTACAAAGGTCAGACCCTTATCACTACTGACGGAACAACACTTTTGGGTGCCGATGATAAAGCTGGAATTACCGAGATTGTTTCGGCTATGGAATATCTAATTAATCACCCTGAAATAAAACACGGAAAAATTCGTGTAGGTTTCACCCCCGATGAAGAAATTGGTCGTGGCGCACATAAATTCGACGTAGAAAAATTTGGTGCTGAATGGGCCTATACTATGGACGGAAGTCAAGTGGGTGAATTAGAATACGAAAACTTTAACGCAGCCGGTGCCGTAGTTACAATTAAAGGAAAAATTGTACACCCAGGGTATGCGAAAGGGAAAATGGTAAACAGTATGTACATTGCTACAGACTTTATTAATTCCTTACCAAGACTTGAAACACCAGAACACACAGAAGGTCGTGAAGGGTTCTTTCACTTACACAATATAAAAGGAAGTGTAGACGAAACGCAACTTCAATATATTATCCGCGATCACGACAGAGGGCATTTTGAAGCTCGAAAAGAAATGATTCAAAAACTTGCTGATGATTTAAATGAACAATTTGAAACAGAAGCTGTATCGGTTGAAATAAAAGACCAATATTTTAATATGCGTGAAAAGGTGGAGCCTGTAATGCATATTGTAAATATAGCTGAAGAAGCTATGCTGCAAGCAAACATCAAACCTTTAATAAAACCTATTAGAGGTGGAACAGATGGCTCGCAATTAAGCTTTATGGGACTTCCTTGTCCAAATATTTTTGCTGGTGGTCATAACTTCCACGGTAGATACGAGTACGTACCTGTTGAGAGCATGATTAAAGCGGTAGAAGTAATTGTAAACATTGCAAAAATTACAGCTGAAGACCTTACTAAATTTAAGACAGAAGCAAAATAAACGCTGAAAAAATAAGCACCAAATTCCAAAGATAGTCTTATGGAATTTGGTGCTTTTATTATTGTACAAATCAGAATTTAATCACTCCCTTATAATTACACAATTGGAGTATACTTTTATTAATTAACGGCTTAATATTAATTTCACCAACTAAAGTTAATTTTAAAAACCTGATCAGTCCATTTAACATATATATAAAGTTGTCAAATATCAAGTCATACGTCTTAAGTCCTACAGCGTAGCGGTCTTTAGTCCTATGTCTTACATCCTTCAGCGCAGCGGTCTTACGTCTTACGTCTAAAAAAACACACAACCGAATTTTAGTGTTAAATAAACAAATGAGTAAGTGTATAAATTAGCAATCCTACAAAGCCACCTACCAAAGTACCGTTTATACGGATAAACTGAAGATCTTTTCCCACTTCCAACTCTAGTTTCTCACTGAGTTCTTTCCCTTTCCAACCAGCAACAGTGCTACTTATAAGCGCTTCTACTTCATCGCTGTTTTTTAATGTCATTCTATATAAAAAATGACGAACCCAACTATTTATCCTATTGCTAATGTCTTGATCGTCTGAAAGGCTATGCGATAACTTTTGAATATTACTTTGTAGATAACCTTGTAATTGTGAGTTAGGATTTTCTAGGTTTTGCAATAAAAGACCTTTAATAGATTGCCACGCATCATCGGTGTAAGATCTTAAGTTTTGCTCCGTTAATACCTCTTGTTTCAACTTCTCAAATTTCTCCTTCCATTGCTCAGAAACAAGAATATCTTCAGAGAATCCTTGTAAATTTTTCGTAAGTTTTTTCCGAACAAAATGCTCCTTATCCGATTCTATTTCATCAATAAATTTTATCAAACCTTCAACTACTTCATTTGAAATTTTCCTACCAGCCAAAAAAGCGATAAATGGTCTGTTTTCAGATAATCGGTGAAGTATCATCTCTTGGCTTTCATTGATGTACTCTTTAATTTCAGGTAGTAGAATTTCTAATAAGGTGATATGTTCATTTTTATCAATAAAGTATTTAATACCTGATGATGAAATTTTCTGAAAATCAATTTCACGTAAAATCTCCGTCCCTTTGTTTGCTAGAAATTGTTCTACTTCCTTATCCTGAAGGTCTGAAATGATTTTTTTAGTAAGATTAATAATTTCTTTCTCCAGAATTTTTTGACTAGCGGGCTTATTGAGCCATTCCGAGATCCATTTTACAACATTTAATTTTTCTATATACGGCCTTATATTTTCGGGATTTAAGAAGTTGTCTTTTACAAACTTCCCTAAATTTTGTCCAAGATCGTCTTTTTTTCGCTCTATCAAATTTGTGTGAGGTATAGGAATTCCAAGAGGATGTTTAAAAATAGCCGTTACAGCAAACCAATCAGCCAGCGCTCCAACCATCCCAGCCTCCGAAAACGCTTCTACATACCCCATCCAAGCTTCACTACCTTGATGTTGAAGGTAAACCATTAATCCATATACAATCGCCATAAAAAAGAATAGGCCAGTCGCCAATCTTTTGTGTTTTCGCAATTGATTCTTCTTAATGTCGGACATAGTATATACGACGATAAATTAGGAGATAATATTTATAACTAGCAAATTAGATATTCTGAAGAGCGTTTAGCCTCACAAGAATTCTCTAAAATAAAAAACTCCCTCAACTATATAAAATAGAGAGGGAGTTTTTAATTCAAAAAGGAACAATTTTCTATTTCTTTTCTTTAACAGGTGCGTTTAGTTTTGCTGTTCTTTCCATAGAAATGGCAGATCTTTCAAACTTCATTTTTCCAGCAAGGCTTTCAATAACACAAGTTCCATCATCAGACAGTTCTAATATTTTACCGTGCAATCCTCCTGTTGTAATAACTCTATCGCCTTTTTTAAGCTGAGCAGCGAACTGCTTTTCTTGTTTGGCTTTTTTCATTTGTGGGCGTATCAAGAAAAGATACATCACCAAAAACAATAATATTATAGGTAAAAAACCTTGTATTTGTTCCATAGTAATTTTTAAATTCCAGTAAGTAAATTATGAGGTTGGTAGCTGTTTTGCTCCACCTTTAGGGGTAACGAAAGCCTTAATAGTTAAGGTTTCTACTCCTGCTTTAGTATTTGTAGTAATAGTTACAGTCTTGCTAACTTGGTTTTGACCAGCACCGTTGAATTTAACTAAAAGTTCTCCAGATTCTCCTGGAGCAACTGGTTCCTTTGTATATTCTGGAACAGTACATCCACAGCTACTTTTGGCGTTAACTATCATTAATGGAGCATCTCCAGTGTTTTTAAACTTAAATACGTGCTCAACAGGTGTATTTTGCTCGATAGTTCCGAAGTCGTACTGACCTTCTTCAAAAGTCATTACTGGAAATTTTCCAGATTCTGCATCACGTGCTTCTGCTGCTGCTACATTTTCTTCGTTTACCTTATCTGCTGCATTATCTTTACAAGAAGAAAACGCAAAAACAGAAAGTATAGCTACAAATAAAACTGATTTTTTCATTTTTTTTTAATTTTTTATGTTTTTAGCAGGGCAAAAATAAACAATATTTTACTCTTATTGAAGCCCTCTTCCCATTTTATTAAGATCCCCATTTTCGGTAAACTCTTTTACCAATTTATCTAAGATACCGTTTACGAAAATGCTACTTTTTGGGGTAGAGTATTCTTTTGAAACCTCTAAGTATTCGTTTATTGTTGCACGAACAGGAATTGATGGGAAATATAAAAATTCAGCAATAGCCATTTTTAAGATAATCAAATCAATATCGGCAATTCGATCTTGATCCCAATTTGGAGTTTTTCCTTCAATTTGAAGATTTAGCTTCTCTTCATTTAAAATTACTTTTCTAAAAAGTTGAAGCGCATACTCACGGTCCTCATCATTTTTGTATGTATCAGGAACTAAAAGATCAGAAGCATTCTTTTCTGAAATTTTCCCTAACATTTTAACGATGGCAGTATTTACAATTGGAAAGTCGTCTATCCAAGTAAGACGTTTATCTTCTAAGTAATCGTAAAGCTTGTCGTTAGGAGCAATCACTTCTTTGTAGAACTTCGCAATGAAAGCTTTATCCTCTTTAAGAGTAGTATCTTTTCTATCTAAATAAGTTTGATACCAATCTTTTTCGCGTAGTTCTTTAAAAACAATACTTACATATTCGTTGTCTAACGCCCAATAGTTAAGTTTTTTCTTATCAATTATTTCAGAAAATACGGCATTGTTGGCTATAATATCTAATACTTTGTTATCTACAAAAGTACGACTAGGATTTTTTTCAGAATCGGTAGCAAGATATTTATTTTGTGACTTAGCGAGAAAATCTTCTGCCTGATCTTTTACCGCAACTAACAACTCTAACATTAGTAAATACAAATCTTGCATTTGACCAATACTGTGATGAAGAAACTTTTCTTGTACATCGATGTTCGGGTTTACACTGTGATTGTAAGCATAAACAGTCTGCAAAACTTTTACTCGGATATGTCTTCTAGTAAGCATATTATTTTTTAAAAGAACTTGTTTTTAAAATAGCAACGCACAAGAACATCTTGTGCGCTGCAAATATAAGAAATAGTGGTGTTGTAGTACTAAAAAGGTTTGTACTATTTTTCGTTTTTTCTTGCGTCTATTCTAGCTTGTGCAATATTGAATGCTGCTTGATGTGTTGTAATTTTATCACTTTCAGCTGTTTTCAAGATCTCAAGAGTAGTATTGTAAATGTTTTCTGTCTTGCTCATTATCTCCTTACGGCCATAATTCTCAAGTTCAGCATATACATTTATAATCCCTCCAGCGTTAATTAAGAAGTCTGGAGCATAAACTATACCTCTTTCACGTAACATTTTACCGTGCTTTTGCTCATCGGCAAGTTGGTTGTTAGCCGCACCAGCAATAATCTTTGTGTTGAACTGGCTAATAGTTTGATCGTTAATTGTAGCACCTAATGCACAAGGAGCATAAATATCCATTTCTTCTGCATACAGATTGCTACCTGTGTAAATGTTCACATTGTATTTATCGCGAACTTCTTCTAAGCGCTCTTGGTTGATATCTGAAATATAAACTTTAGCACCTTCTTCGCTTAAATGCTTAACAAGGTTTTCACCAACGTTACCAATTCCTTGAACGTAAACTACTTTCCCATCTAAATTATCTGAACCAAATTTATAGTTAGTGGCAGCTTTTAGTCCCATAAAAACACCGTAAGCTGTAATTGGAGAAGGGTTTCCTGACCCCCCGTTTGCTTCAGAAACACCAGTTACGTGAGGTGTAACTGTGCGTACTAAATCCATATCAGCAGTTGTCATTCCTACATCTTCTGCAGTAATATATTTTCCGCTTAATGAATGTACAAACTCACCGAACTTCAACATGTATTCTGGCGTTTTTTGAGTTTTAGCATCACCAATTAAAACTGCTTTACCTCCACCAAGATTTAAACCTGTAATTGCACTTTTATAAGTCATACCACGAGAAAGACGCAATACGTCATTCAATGCTTCCCACTCATTTGCATAGTTCCACATTCTAGTACCACCTAAAGCTGGTCCTAAAACAGTGTTGTGGATACCAATTATTGCTTTCAATCCAGTATCTTTGTCGTTGCAAAAAACGATTTGCTCGTGATCATCAAAAGACATTTGCCCAAATACAGGGTCTATTTTATGTAGTTCGTTTGTATTGATTACCTCAGTTTTCATAACTATTTTAATTTTTGTTTATCCTTTAAAAAGGCAGTGCAAAAGTAACTTTTACTTGTTAATTCCACAAAGCAAAGGGTGTTAATTTAAGAACTTTAAAAAAACATTCAATTTATTTCTAATGAAAGAATTAAAATATCTAAACAAATACTTTTTAAAATACAGGTGGCGACTTCTGTTGGGAGTGTTTATTACCATAGTTGCAACGGTATTTAAACTAGCCGTTCCTATGAAAGTGGGAGATTCTGTAACTGTCGTAAAACAATACTTAAATGGAGAAGTAACCGATTTAGCTTATGTTAAACACGAGCTTCTAATCAATATTTTACTTTTACTAGGCGCTGCATTGCTTTCTGCGTTTTTCACATTTATGATGAGACAAACATTTATTGTGGTTTCTAGATATGTTGAATACGACTTAAAAAACGAGATTTTTCAACATTACGAAAAACTTTCTTTAGGCTTTTACAAACAAAATCGAACTGGCGATTTAATGAACAGAATAAGTGAAGATGTTTCTAAAGTA
The DNA here is from genome assembly GCF_014212065.1 of Aequorivita sp. 609. Classification (NCBI taxonomy): domain Bacteria; kingdom Pseudomonadati; phylum Bacteroidota; class Flavobacteriia; order Flavobacteriales; family Flavobacteriaceae; genus Aequorivita; species Aequorivita sp. 609. The sequence goes on from NZ_JACJVM010000215.1 coordinate 11,704, forward strand.
AGAATGTATGTTGGGCCCGCGCTTATGTATAGCATTACTACAATTACACTTTTTATTGTAGTAATAAGTTATATGTTTTACACCGCACCTATTCTAACTTGGTATGCTATTGCTCCACTCCCAATTCTATCGATTGCTATTTATAAACTAAGTGTGATTATCAATCAACGCAGTACTATAGTTCAACAATATTTATCGAAACTAACAACTTTTACTCAAGAGAGTTTTAGTGGAATTGCCGTTATTAAAGCCTACGGAACCGAGGAAAGCATTAATGCTAATTTTGAAGAGTTAGCCGAAGGGAGTAAAGTAAAAAACATAGACCTTGCAAAGGTACAAGCCCTATTTTTTCCCTTAATGATGTTACTTATTGGCGTAAGTAATATTCTAGTTATTTACATTGGGGGAAGTAGATATATTAACGGTCAAATTACCGAATTTGGAACTATAGTCGAGTTTTTAATTTATGTAAATATGCTTACCTGGCCTGTAGCAGTTGTGGGCTGGGTGACTTCTATGGTGCAAAGAGCTGAAGCTTCACAGGAACGTATAAATGAGTTTCTAAAAACAGAACCTGCCATTAAAAACCTTGTTACTGAAAGTACACCTATTGATGGAGATATAGAATTCAATAATTTAACATTCACTTATCCCGATACAGGAATTACAGCCTTAAAAAATGTATCTTTCTCTGTAAAACCTGGAGAAACTCTTGCAATTGTAGGAAATACAGGATCTGGAAAATCAACCATTCTAGAGTTGATAGGAAGATTATATGATGTTGAAGAAGGAATGCTTAACATTGACCAAACTTCGATCAGAAACCTCAACCTCGATAATTTACGCAACAGCATTGGGTATGTACCACAAGATGCATTTTTGTTTAGCGATTCGATAAAAAACAACATTCGTTTTGGTAAGGAAGAAGCAACTGAAGAAGAAGTTGTTAATGCTGCCAAAAACGCTGCGGTTCACAAAAACATTATTGGATTCAAAAAAGGATATGAAACTATTTTAGGAGAACGTGGGCTTACATTGAGTGGTGGACAAAAGCAAAGAGTTTCTATTGCAAGAGCAATTATTAAAGATCCACAAATCTTATTATTTGACGATTGTCTTTCGGCTGTAGATACAGAAACTGAAGAAGAGATTCTTCAAAACCTATTTAAGATTTCTAAAGATAAAACCACTATCAATGTAAGCCATAGAATTTCTTCAGTTAAAAATGCAAATAAGATTATTGTTTTAGATGAAGGAAAAATTATCCAAAAAGGGTCCCACGAGGAGTTAGTTAACATCGAGGGTTATTATAAGGAACTGTATTCAAAACAGCTTTTAGAAAAAGAAATGTAATTTACTTTGGCTGGTTTGGTTTTTTTTTAGATTTTTGGCGACACCTAGTAAAAAATAATAGAAATTATGAGTGAGCACTATACGATGGAGCAAGAAGAAATTTTTTCAAAAGTAATGCGTGCAGGAAGACGCACCTACTTTTTTGATGTAAGGTCTACAAAAGCAGGAGATTTTTACCTTACTATTACCGAGAGTAAGAAATTTACAAACGATGATGGGTCTTTCCACTACAAAAAACACAAAATTTATCTATACAAAGAAGACTTTACTGAGTTTAAAGACACTCTTGAAGAAATGATAAATTACATTATAGATGAGAAAGGCGAAGAAGTTATAAGCGAACGTCATCAAAAAGATTACAAAAAGGAAACAGACAACAAGTCTAATCCTGTTGAAGAAACAGTTGAACAAACTGCTAGTACTGATACAAGTACTTTTACAGACATCAGTTTCGACGATATTTAGTAGTTGAAAAACAAAAATGTAAAACCGGCACGAATAATTTCGTAGCCGGTTTTTTTATTTCTTAAAAATCAATGTTTTAAATAGATTTACAACTTAAAATACATTGAAACACTCCATCCTTTAATTTTATTTCAAAAAGGGTATCTTTGCCGCCCTTTATAAAAAACATTATGCTCGCAAAAACACTTCAAAACTTCACTCAGAATCCAAAAAACGATATTCTATCAGGACTTACTGTTGCTCTTGCATTGGTGCCAGAAGCGGTAGCTTTTTCATTTGTAGCTGGTGTAGATCCTTTAGTGGGACTTTATGGTGCTTTTATAATGGGACTTGTAACAGCTCTTTTTGGTGGCCGTCCTGGTATGATTTCAGGGGCAACCGGTGCTATGGCGGTTGTTATGGTACACCTAATCCAAAAAGGAAATGAGGTTGGACTTACATTAGCCGAACCCGTTCAGAACCTTGGACTTCAATGGCTTTTTATAACGCTATTATTTGTAGGAGCTATTCAAATAATGGCTGGTGTTTTTAAGTTAGGGAAATTTGTACGACTTATCCCCCACCCTGTAATGATGGGATTTGTTAATGGTTTAGCAATTGTAATTTTTCTTTCTCAACTAGGTCTATTTAAAGAAACTCGCGGAACAGTACCTCAATGGATTTCCGGTTTGGACCTATGGGTAATGCTAGCGCTAGTTGGATTGACCATGGGTATTATGTTCGGTTTACCGAAAATCACCAAAAAACTTCCAGCTGCTCTTATTGCAATAATAGTAGTTGCAGCAATTACAATATTCGGAGGTCTAGATGTGAGTACTGTTGGCTCGTTTATTCGCGATGGTGGCGGATCTGGTTTAAAAGGTTCATTGCCGATGTTCCAAACTCAGATTTTTGGATTTATTGAAACTTTAGACGGACATTGGGGATTGATATTTTCTACTGCTTTTATATTGGCTGCTGTAGGTTTAATTGAATCGTTAATGACATTGAACCTTATAGATGAAATGACCGAAACTCGTGGTAGTGGAAACAGAGAATGTGTAGCTCAAGGTGGAGCTAATATTCTTAACGGTCTTTTTGGTGGAATGGGTGGCTGTGCAATGATTGGGCAATCTATCATTAACGTAAGTTCTGGTGGACGCGGAAGACTTTCCGGAGCTACAGCCGCAATAGCTTTACTGTGTTTTGTGCTATTTGGTGCTCCACTTATTGAACAAATTCCTATTGCTGCATTAGTTGGAGTTATGTTTATGGTAGTAATTGGAACTTTTGCTTGGAGTAGTTTCAGAATTCTGCATAAAATTCCTGTTTCGGATGCTATAGTGCTTATTACAGTATCAGCAGTAACAGTATGGTTAGATCTTGCAATAGCAGTGTTTATAGGGGTTGTTATGAGCGCCTTAGTTTTTGCTTGGAAAAGTGCTACAAGAATTAGAGCTAGAAAGAGAATTAAAGAAGACGGAACCAAAGTTTATGAAATCTGGGGACCTTTGTTCTTCGGGTCGACTACAGCATTTAACAGTAAGTTTGATGTTTCAAGCGATCCAGATTCGGTGGAAATAGATTTTATAGAATCTAAAATATCAGATCATTCTGGTGTTGAAGCTGTTCGTAATATTGCTAATAAATACCTTGATAACGGAAAGCAAATTAAACTAACGCACCTTAGCCCAGATTGCAAAGCGTTACTACTTAAGTGGAATCCAGAATTCGAAACAATTATAGAAAGTTCTGTTGAGGATCCGCGCTATTATGTAGTTACCGATACTTTAGATGCCGAAGCTTAATGGGATCTTATTTTCTGGTGAAGTAAAAATCTGTTCTAGTTGGTTCCCCCTCTATCTCTACGTCAATCCATGTGTGTAAGGAGTCTTTGGCAGGATTGGTATAGGTGACCTTTTCAGGGAAGTCTATATTTTGATTATCGAAAACAAATTGGCCTTCTTCTGATGAAATAAGTGTTAAGGTGTAAGGTTTAGGATTTTTTTCATCAACTTTTAGAAAGGATAAAAACAATTTGTTTTCTTTCTCCTCTAAGGCCATTGTTACTGTTTGTTCAGGTTTACCATTAACCTCAACAAAGCTAAACCCTGTATAGGTACTATCATTTTCTTTAGTCCATGTTTCTTGGGAATATTCACCCTCAGTCTCGTTTGTCCAAGTTCCTATCAACCAATTTAGTTGATTTATTTTATCGTAATTTTTTACAACAACCTCTTTTTGTATCTGCTCTGCCGGAGTATTGTTTTTACATGAAATAATTAAAACAGAAAGGAATATTAGAAATAAGTACTTTTTCATTTGTTGGTTTGTTATTTAGCCGTGGCATAAAATTTATAAAATTCGCAATCCGTTTTCAACAGGTTTATCTGTTCGCAATAAGGTGACATTTTTGCCATCTACAGCACCTAATACAAGACATTCACTCATAAAATTTGCAATTTGTTTCTTAGGAAAATTTACAACTGCCACTACTTGTTTCCCAATTAATTCATCTTTATGATAGCGTTTTGTTATTTGAGCTGAAGTTTTTCTTTGTCCTATTTCTTCTCCAAAATCTATTATAAGCTGATATGAAGGGTTTCTCGCTTCAGGAAAATCATTGGCTTCTAAAATAGTTCCAACCCGCATTTCCACCTTTTCGAAATCGGTCCAAGTAAGATTATTCGTCATGGGTAATTCTAAGTTTCTGAATCATTTCTGAAGATACCACACTTTGGTCGGCACCATATGCATCTACAAGAAGGCCTTTAATCCCTCCTTTGGTTTCAATTAAATAAAGAATAGTATTATCTCCCGGGTCGGTCATACCTTCAAAACGGTAATATTTTACAACATCCAGCTCCCCAGCTTTCCACTTCTTTTTAAGGTTTTTAGATTCTATTCCTTCCTCTACAAGATTAAAGTCTTCAGTATAACCTTCCTTTTGTAAATCTTGAATAGCTACAGATAGTGATGAATATGATTTTTTCATAATATTTTGATTTAATCTTTAAAGTTAACTGAGAAAATAAACATCGGCAAAGAATTATAAATTCTTTAATAAAATTATTACGCAGATTGTAAGTTTAGCCCTCTGTCCTTAGTTAATTAACCCCTTAAAAATTGTATATTTAGACCTGAACACAATACATTTATTTTAAAAACAATATGGCAGACACTGAATCAAATATGCTACCCCTTGGCACCAAAGCCCCAGACTTTGTACTTACAGATGCAATAACAAACAAACTTGTTGCGCTAAAAGACATTCGTGGTGAAAAGGGTACTGTAGTTATGTTTATTTGTAACCACTGTCCTTTCGTAAGACACGTAAATGAAGAATTAGTTCGCATTTGCAACGATTACAGGGTGATTGGTTTTGGTTTTGTTGCAATCAACAGCAACGACATCATTAAGTATCCAGCAGATTCCCCTGCGGAAATGTGGCGAACTGCCCAGAAAGAAAGCTATCCTTTCCCATATTTATTTGATGAAACTCAAGAAATAGCAAGAGCTTATGATGCAGCTTGCACGCCAGATTTTTATCTTTTTGATGATGAACTTAAACTGGTTTACCGCGGACAATTAGACAACAGCCGACCTGGTAATAGAATTCCTGTAAATGGCCGTGATTTACGCGAAGCTATGGATAACATCCTTAATAATAATCCGCAGCGAAAGGATCAAAAACCAAGTATTGGATGCAATATCAAGTGGAAAGAATAAATTCCAACAATCAAATTAATCTATGAGTCAATTATTTAATAAAACCGTTTTAATCACAGGCGGAGGGTCTGGTATTGGAAAGATAATGGTTCGATTAATGCTTGAGCGTAAAGCAAAAGTTATTATTTGGGATATTAGTCAGGAAAATATCAACCACACGTTAACTGAGTTTTCCAATAACAAAAATCTTTTTGGATTTAAAATAGATGTTTCTAACCCTGAAGAAATTAAAGAAACAGCTAATCGAGTAAAGCAAGAAATAGGAATTGTTGACGTATTAATCAACAACGCTGGAATTGTTGTAGGGAAATATTTCGACGAACACACAAATACAGACATTGGTAAAACTATGGAAATTAACGCCATTGGACCGATGTATGTTACTAAGGAATTTCTTGATGGCATGTTAAATCAAAATTCAGGGCATATTTGCAATATCGCGTCTTCCGGAGGATTAATCTCTAATCCAAAAATGTCGGTTTATGCCTCTAGTAAATGGGCAATGATTGGATGGTCTGATAGTCTTCGATTAGAAATGATGCAAAAAAATAAAGCCATTAAGGTTACTACCATCATGCCTTATTACATCAATACAGGGATGTTTGATGGTGTTCAATCAAAGATTCCAATTCTCGAACCTGAAGCAGCGGCGCTTACTATTGTAAAAGCAATTGAGAAAGATAAAAAGATGATAACTATTCCGGGGTACATATACCGCTTCACACGATTAGGACAAGCATTACTTTCTATTAATGCTTTCGATTGGTTTGCTGGCAAGGTGCTCGGTATATACAAAACAATGGAACATTTCGTTGGAAGGAAATAATAGTATTAAAAAAAAATCTTCATTACACCAAAAATGGAATAATGAAGATTTCTTAAGATAATGATATAAATACGTAAATTTATTTTACGTCCATTAATTCAACGTCGAAAATTAAATTTGCATTTGGAGGAATTACTCCACCAGCCCCGCGCTCACCATAAGCAAGGTTAGAAGGAATTACAAATCTAGCTTTATCACCAACTTGTAATAAGGCAATACCTTCATCCCAACCTTCAATTACGTGACCTTTTCCTAATGGAAAGTCTATTGGTTGTCTTCTCTTGTATGAAGAATCGAATTCGGTTCCGTCGGTTAGCATTCCTTTGTAATGTACAGAAACTGTCTTTCCTTTTACAGCTTTCTTACCATCACCTTTAATGATGATTTTATAATGAAGTCCGCTATCTGTTTTTTCAAAACCTTCTGCTACTTTCTTAAGCTCAGCTTCTTGTTTTTCTTTCATTTTTGCAATTCGCGCTTCTCTTTCACCAGTAAAACTTCTAAACGCTTCTACTGAATTCCAATTTTCAGCTTCTTCTCCTACGCGAATAATTTCAACTTTTTGCATAGTATCCCCTTGAGAAACACTATCAACAACCTCTTGTCCTTCTACTACATTTCCAAATACAGTGTGTTTATTATCTAACCAAGGCGTTGCCACGTGAGTAATAAAAAACTGACTTCCGTTAGTTGCCGGACCTGCATTAGCCATAGAGATTACACCTGGAGTGTCATGGCGAAGGTCTGGGTGAAACTCGTCATCAAAATTATATCCTGGACCTCCTGAACCTGTTCCTTTTGGATCACCTCCTTGAATCATGAAATCTGGGATCACACGGTGGAATTTTAATCCGTCGTAATAAGGTTTCCCTTGTGGAATTGCTGAATTTTCTAAATTCCCTTCTGCTAAAGACACAAAATTTCCAACTGTTCCTGGAGTTTTATCGTGTGTAAGTTTAATAAGGATTTCTCCTTTTTCTGTTGTTATTTTTGCGTAGATTCCGTCTTGCATTATATTTATATTTTAAAAGATGTGCAAAGGTACTTAATTCTGAATATAGAATTCAATGTTCAGAATTGAAAATGTAACAAAAGCCTTTGTAATTCGTCATACAAACAATAACCACCAAAAACCTTTCTGTGGAAAACATTCTCACAATAAACAATCTTACTAAAAAATTCGGTTCCCTTACTGCTGTAAACAACCTATCTTTTACCATCGAGAAAGGCAATGTTTACGGGATACTTGGTCCAAATGGAAGCGGTAAAAGTACAACACTAGGCATTGTGCTTAATGTAGTAAACAAAACTTCAGGCGACTTTCAATGGTTTAACGGAAATATTTCTACTCATGATGCTTTAAAAAAAGTAGGGGCTATTATTGAGCGACCTAACTTTTACCCGTATATGACGGCAATACAAAACCTTAAACTGGTTTGTAAAATCAAAGAAGTTTCTGAAGCTAAAATTTTAGAAAAGCTAGAATTAGTTGGTTTATCCGATAGAAAAGATAGCAAGTTTAGCACCTTTTCACTAGGAATGAAACAACGTTTAGCCATTGCTTCAGCCTTATTAAATGACCCTGAAATATTAATTCTAGACGAACCTACAAACGGTCTTGACCCGCAGGGAATTCATCAAATTAGAGAGATTATTAAGAAAATAGCTTCCTTAGGCACCACGATATTACTCGCTTCGCATTTGCTAGATGAAGTAGAAAAAGTGTGTACTCACGTGGTTATTCTAAGAAAAGGAGTTAGTCTGTATTCAGGTAGTGTAGATGCTATGAATGCAAGCCACGGCTTTTTAACCCTTCAAAGTAATAATATGGAGCTATTGGAACAAGCTTTAAAAGGCAATTCTGCTTTTGGAACTGTTAAACATGAAGGAAAATATCTAATAGTTTACCTAAACCAACCTATGGATGCAACTGAGGTAAATAAATTGCTTTTTGAAAAAGGTGTTACGCTTTCACATCTTGTAAAACGAAAAGAAAGCCTTGAAGAACAATTCCTTGAACTAACCAAACAAAACTAATTGCAGATGCTACGATTATTAAAAATAGAACTTTTTAAACTGAAACATAGCCGATCTGTAAAAGTTATTTCGAGTATTTATTTTATACTTATCACTTTTATTGCCCTTATTGCTTCTATAGAATTCAATTTTGGAAATATTCACTTTAGAGTTGCAGATCAAGGAATTTTCAACTTTCCTTTTATTTGGCACTTTAATACTTATATGGCAGCCATCCTAAAGCTATTCTTAGCCATTGTTATTGTTTCCTTGATGAGTAATGAATATAGTTATCGCACACTAAAGCAAAACCTTATTGATGGCCTTAGCAAAAAGGAGTTTGTGCTTTCTAAATTTCTTACCGTGTTTTTGTTTGCAAGCATTTCTACCATATTCATATTTATAGTAACATTAATCCTAGGTTTAAGTTTTTCTGATTATAATGAAATAGGAATAATTTTTAGCGATTTGGAATATATAGCAGCGTATTTTATAAAACTCGTTGCCTTTTTCTCTCTTTGTTTATTCCTAGGAGTATTGGTTAAGCGCTCTGCCTTTGCACTTGGATTCTTAATTGTTTGGCAAGTAATTGAATGGTTATTATACGGCCTAATGAAATGGCAGTTCTTTAGAGATACTGAAATTGCTGATAAAGTAGCTTTGTTTTTTCCCCTAAATGCAATGGCGAACCTAATAAAAGAACCGTTTAGCCGTTTAGGAGTTATTCAAACCGCTGCAAACCAATTAGGCGAAAATTTTACAAAGGATTATGCAGTTGGTTGGTTAAACATCCTAATTGTAATTGTATGGACGTTTTTATTCGTCTATTGGTCATATGCAATCCTAAAGAAAAGAGATCTATAACTTATAAACTCACAAATAATCATTTGACATAGCTTAACGGTATACTTTAATTCAATATTAATTCACCAATTACTTAAAAGTTGATATCTTGGCATTTCTTTTAAAATCTGATAAAATGAAAAAGATATTCTTCTTATTGTTGCTATTACCTTTACATCTTTTTGCTCAAGAAGCTCCTTCTTCTGAGCAATTTTGGAATAATTTAAAATCACATTGCGGTAAAGCTTATGAGGGAGTAATTACAGCTGGTGGCAAAGAAGGTGATGGTTTTATGGGAGAAAAACTTGTTATGCATGTAAGAAGTTGTGAAGAAAATATCATCCGCGTTCCGTTTTTTGTAGGTGAAAATAGATCAAGAACTTGGGTATTAACCTTACAAGATGACAATCGCATCCTTCTAAAGCACGATCATCGTCACGAAGATGGAACTGAAGAAGATGTTACTCAATACGGAGGGTTAAGCTCTAATACTGGTTTACCTAATATTCAGTTTTTTCCTGCAGACCAACATACAAGCAATATGCTTCCTTTAGCTTCTACAAATGTTTGGTGGTTTACACTTGATGATACTTCAATGACCTACAATTTACGTAGAATTGGGAGCGACAGAGTATTTACTGTAAAATTCGATTTAACTAAAGAAGTTGAAACTCCTGCAGCACCGTGGGGGTACGAGAAGTGAGATGTGAGATGTGAGATTTGAGATGCTAGATGTTAGATGCTAGATGCTAGATGCTAGATGCTAGATGCTAGATGCTAGATGAAAATTAATTCACTTCTGCATAAATAAAAAAAAATCTTTACCAGCTTCCGCCGCCACCACCGCCAAAACCGCCTCCTGAAGATCCACCTCCAGATGAACTGCTTGATGGTGAACTAACCATAGTAGATTTGGTAGTCGTTATAGTATTGGTAAATGATCTGGAGAAGTTATTCATTGTCATTACTCCTGTTGATGAAGAATACCAAGTAGGAGGTTGTATATCGAGTGCTTCAAACTTCTTAACCCAATTGCTAAGTAATCCAAAAGCTAGCGCATAGCTCATCGTAGATTCAAAGTAGTTAGGGCTATCTTTTAATAGCATTTTTAGTTTATTCTCTTCTGCTATTTTTATAAACTGTTTAAACCCTTTTAATTCAGATAAAACTTGAGTTCCTTTCGCGTTTTTCTTTACCAGATGCACTGTCATATAAAGTAAAAATGCGAAAACTGGAACAAGTGCAATTACCGCTATTAGACCCCAAAATACCAAAAAGACAAAAAGTAGAATAAGATCTATAATTATTAGACCTACTATTGCTCCAATTTGAACTTTATTAGCTTTAGGATCATAATATACTTGGGCTTGTTTTTTTAATAATGTTTTTGCTTTAATCATTTTTGTGTAAAATGAATTTTTCAAACTACTTATTAAAACACTTTTTTCACCAGAATTATTTCTACTGCCAAAAATTCCATTAAAAAGCTCTATTTCATAGGGTGAAGCACCTTCTGGTAAAGGTCGTAAACGTGTAATTTTAGTATCACTCTTACCAAACCAATTTTCTTTTGGAATCTCCTCTATGGCTATAATACCACGTTCTCCCCAATACGGTAATAAAGCAATAAGATCTTCTGTATCTCCTTTATCATTTATTAGATACCCTGCCATAGCTGGGTCTATGCCACTTGGGGGAAAATAACTTGTAGTCGCTATTACCTTATCATCCTTCCCGTATTTATTCCAAACTAAATAAAAAACAAAGACTAAAGCTCCCAAAATAATAGTCCAAACATAGTCAGTCCAAAATGGCCAAAAGGGTTTTATTTCTTTTATAGAGCCTAATGGCAATTTTACAAGTGCTGTTACACTCTCTCCGGTTGCAGAATTAAAGTCTCGAGTACTTTTAACCAAAAATACTCCATCGTCATAACTAACCTCAAAATAAGGTGAAACTGCAGATTGCCCTCGCTCACCCGAATACACATAGATATTGTCTAAATCCAAATCAATGCTTTCAGGAATATGAATAGTAAAATCTAATTTTTTAAAGGGTGCCAACCAATTATCTGGTTTAATATTCCAATAGAAATGAGTATTTTCTTCTCCATAGAGAAAGGCATTGTAAACCCTGTATTTTATTTCGTAGTGCTCCGGACCGATTATAGTTTTATCCTTATCCCCAATTTTAATTTCAAGATCATTGCTTACTTTCCGTGCAAAAAATGGCGTTGTTGAATACTTATGCTTTGAAACATCAATATTTTCAATCTCAATTTTGCGCTTTTCATCCGTTCCATCTTCCGTTTTAATATCGTATTGAGTTTGTATGGTACGATATATCCCGTGTTTGGGAGCTGTGAAAGTAATGTCGTAATTCTCTACAACATCAAAATACCCCTCTTCACTTAAATAAATATCAATCTTTGCATAATCAACAGTAAAATCCTGAGAAGAAGCTTTTAGGAAAAAGAATATTCCAAAAAACAATAGAACTAGTTTTTTATTGAACCGGCTATTAAACTCTAGTTTTATGAAATAATTGAAAAGCATCTTAATTGCATATGTTTTAATAAAACTTAATCGAAACTCACTTTTACATTTTTGCGTTCGGCTTCATCAGCTTCAAAGTAATCGAAATGCTTATACCCAAACATTCCAGCAAATAAAACACCAGGCATACTTTCGCCATAGGTATTATTTTCACGCACCGTACCATTGTAATACCTTCTACTGCGTTCAAGGTTTACTTCAATTTCATTTAACTTCTGCTGCAGGTCCAAAAAGCTTTGATTAGCTTTTAAATCTGGATAAGCTTCACCTAATGCAAAAATACTGCGTAACGATTGTTGTAATTGACTTTCTGCTTTTATCTGGCCATTTATATCGTCGGAAGGAACCGACATAGCAGCATTACGCGCATTAATCACACTTTCTAATGTGGTTTTTTCGTGGGCTGCATATCCTTTTACAGTTTCAATAAGGTTTGGAATTAAATCGTAACGACGCTTTAAAGCAACATCAATATTACTCCAAGCATCTTTCACTAAGTTTTTGTTCTTTACAAAGCGATTAAAAACAATAACAAGCAAAATCGCAATCACTACTATAACTCCGAAAATAAAAAGCATAATATTCATAATTGTTTAGGTTTTGATTTGATAATCAATTGACTAATAAAAGTAATGAATTCAATTTAAATACTTTCATACATTTTTTTTAATAACTAAATAGTACGTTTTAAATATACTCGATTCGTTTGTAGTTGTTACTTTTATCATTCCTTATAAAAGATTTCACTTGCAACAATTAAATTTATTTTCCCTAAATGCAGATTCAGAAAAGAACTTACTTCCAATAGATGGCGAGGTTAATTATTTCGGAAAAATATTTTCTGAAGAAGTGGCAAACCGTTATTTCGAAATTCTTCTAAATTCTATTTCTTGGAAAAATGATGAAGCATTCATCTTTGGAAAAAAAATTATTACAAAACGAAAAGTAGCTTGGTACGGTGATAAGGAATTTAAATATACCTATTCAAAAACAACAAAAAAAGCGCTTCCATGGACACCAGAATTACTTGAGCTTAAAAGGTATATTGAAAAGAAAAGTGGTGAAACTTATAACAGTTGCTTACTTAACTTATACCACACTGGTGCAGAAGGAATGGCTTGGCATAGTGATGATGAAAAAGATTTAAAAAAGAATGGAGCCATTGCTTCTGTTAGTTTTGGTGCAGTGCGTAAATTCGCTTTTAAGCACAAAGAAACCAAAGAAACGATTTCTGTAAACTTAGAACACGGTAGCTTATTAGTAATGAAAGGTGAAACTCAAACCTATTGGTTACATCGATTACCGCCAACTAAAAAAATAAATTCAGCAAGGATCAATCTGACGTTTAGAACTATTATAGATTAATTTTTAAAGTATGTCAACAACAACACTTACGTATAAATGATTTTCTTGATTAGAATAATTCATTTGTATCTTTGAGGAAAAAACATAAACCTATGAGATTCCTTCCAATAATTGGATTTCTTTTCCTTTTTATTTCCTGCAAGCAAGAAGAAAAACAACTTACAGCGCAACAGATTATTGACAAAACAATTGAAAATGCTGGAGGAGATAAATACGACAAGGCAAAAATTGAATTCATTTTTCGTAAAAATAAATACACTAGCGAAAGAAAAAACGGTCTATATAAATTAACCCGAACAATAAACGATTCTTTAGGAGAAACTTTTGATGTGCTTACAAATAGTAGCTTTGAAAGACAAGTTGATGGTGTAAAAGTAAGCTTGTCCGACTCACTCTCCAATCTGTATTCCAATTCGGTAAATTCTGTACATTATTTTGTGCAACTACCTTACGGTTTGAATGATGAAGCCGTAAATAAAAAATTAGTTGGAGAGGCTGAAATTAAAGGCAAGAAATACTACGAAATTGAAGTAACATTCGCCCAAGAAGGCGGTGGAGAGGATCACGAAGATATTTATATGTATTGGATAAATAAAGATGATTTTACTGCGGACTATTTCGCTTATAAATTCTACACTGGAAAAGGTGGCATTCGTTTTAGAGAAGCTTTCAACCCAAATTTTGTAAAGGGAATACGTTTTGTTGATTACAAAAACTACAAAGCTGAACCTTGGGAAAATGTAGAAATGAAATCACTAGACGAGCTCTTTACTGAAGGAAAATTAGAGTTGCTTTCAGAAATAATTACAGAAGATATTTCAGTCGATATTATAGAATAAAAAAACTCGGTCTTTAAAAATAAAGACCGAGTTTTTTTATACATACTAATCGAGAGTTTTATTTCACAAAGAACACTGCATTGGCTAGAAACAGTTTTCCATTCTGCCAAAACGAACGGAAGGAAACATCGTCAACCATGTAAACTACACTACCACTACCCTTCTTTGCCTGAGCAAAAACAATAGAGTTTTTAAGTGAAGCTTTTGCACGTTCACCAGTAAATCCAGAAACACTTACAGCGTCTCCTTCAATGTAACCAACATTATATCCATCCTCTAAAAACTTGTAAGACTTATTACCCAATTTCATACTGTAATAAGTATCGTCATAACCAAAAGCTAAAGGGTGAGTGTTGTCTAACTTCACTTTAAAAATACTTCCAGTAATCATATCCTTAGTACTTTCCATCTCACGTTCATCATATGGTATTAAATTTTTATCTGAAGCTTCATCTTCTTTTTCCTCATCGTTTTCAGAAGCGTTTTTGTTTAAATCAAAACCTTTTTTACCTTCAAAAAGAGCTACAGCATTTCCTATAGCTATTAAATTACCGCCTTGGCTAACCCAATCTTCAAGTATTTTAAAGTTGTCATCGTTTAAAATTGAGTTGTAATTTCCTTCTGGTATTATTAAAACATCGTACTCACTCCACTTAACCCTTCCTACACTTTCTGTATTTATTGAAGTGATAGGATATTTTAATTGAGTTTCAAAAAAGTGCCAAAGGGCTCCATAATTTAATGAAGAGGTTCCTGTACCTTGAAGCATTGCAACTTTTTTATTCTTAATTAAATGCACGTACTGTGATCCAAAATCTGTCAACTCATCAGCATAACTAGTTGGGGAAGCATAAAGCTCTCGCTCCATTCTATTGGCTATTTCGATAAGTTTTGTATCAAATTCTGAATTCGTTTTGTTGTCGCTTCTTGTGATAATTAAACTCCCTCGACCAAAGCTATTTCCATTAAAGCCAAGTTCTTTTTCTGAAAAACGTACTTTAATTTTATTCTTTAATAATTCAGAAAGAAATGTAGCGTCTTGTAAACTATTCCACTTAGCTATATAACCAGCGGCATTAGGAGAAGCAATATTCGAAACTGCTGATTTCTTCACTGTGCTGTTAGCAGGAACCAAACTAGTACTCGCAATGCCATCCAACCCAAAAGCATAAGGCAAGCTCCATGCTGTAATATCGTAAGTAATTGGGGTTGACAGTGATGTTGTAGGTTCAAAAAGCACTTGTACCATCTTCCCTTTAGGTTGATTTGTACTAACCACTAAAGCATCTTTAGCGTCTATTGTTGCATTTTTTGATGTTGAATAGCTAAAACCTTTTACTTTACCGCCATCTGCAAATCCGTATTTAATATCGTGACGATCTAACATTTCGGTTAGACTTTTAATTTTATCTGCATTTCCTTTTAATACAAAACTCTTGAATTTTAGATTGTCATTTTGAAAGAATTTTCCGAATTCTGAATTAAGAGTTTTCGCTTGTTTTGAAGCAACTTCAATAGTTGATAATCCTGTTGTGGTATGATGAGCAACACGATCTACAAGTGTAAGTTCAATATCTTCATCATTCATAATACCTAATCCAGCCATACCGTGCCCAGCTTGCTCATAAGTCATCCCAATGGCTCCCATATACATTGGGTAAGTATCGCCATAACTTGGGTACAATAAATCAAAACTCTCACGGGTGAAGTATAACCATCCGTTTTCATCAAAATACTTGGCGTTATTCTTTCCTATTTGATGTTGAAAATCGCGTTGCCAAGGAGTAATTATTTCGTGATATGGCTCTGCTCCCGGCGCAAAATAATATGGGTTATTTATAAACTGTTCGTGAAAATCTACGTGTAGATGCGGCATCCACTGATTGTATATTTTTAAACGTTGTTGTGTTTCAACCTGACTTGCCCACATCCAATCGCGATTTAAATCGAATAAATAATGGTTTGGTCGTCCACTTGGCCAAGGCTCTTTATGCTCTGTAGCGTCTTGCGAAGTGTTATAAGGTTTAGCTTGCACTTGATTGTACCAATTTACATATCTATCTCGCCCATCTGGATTAACACTAGGATCCATAATTATAACAGTATTTTGAAGATAATCTTGGTGTTCTGTCAGTAACTTATAGATTGTATTCATTGCTGCTTCACTACTACTCGCTTCATTTCCGTGTACATTGTAGCTTAACCAAACAATAGCTTTCTCAGGGTTTGCATTTCCAGAAATAATTCCAGCATTTTTTAAATTATCAGTACGAATCTTTTCAATGTTTTTAAGATTCTCTTCAGATGAAATAATGGCATAGGTCAATCTTCTACGCTCGTTTGTAATTCCATAATCGGAATATTGAACAAGCGAACTATTTTCAGCAACGTGTTCAAAATATGCAACTACATCGGCGTGTCTGGAAAAATGAGTACCTATTTCATAACCTAAAAATTCAGCAGGTGATTTTAACTGCGCGAATATAAAAACAGGAAAAATTAAAAATAAAATAGTGAGAAAACGATTCATTCTGAAAGTGTTTAAAATAAATGATAAAGCTAAAGAAACAATTTGAAATAATGCTATTGATTTTAGGGCAAAGACAAGACTTAACACTATTGATAGCTGAAATTTAATAAGCAGTAAGTTTCAATAATTGATAGCTAATTAATTAAAGGTAAATGATTGAGATGGGTTTGTTTGTAACAACTTAATAAAACAAGGTAAACTTTAATTTACTCTCTATTTTTCTTTGGAAAAGTTTCCTCTAAAGCAACTTGTCCGTCTTTGTAATATTTCCAAAGACCATGCTTTTTACCGTGTTTGTAGTGCCCTTCAATTACAACATTTCCATAAGCATCGTAGTAAAAAACCTGTCCGTGAATTTGGTCATTAAAATGCGGAAGTTTTTTAAGAAGCACCCCCTTAACTGAGTAATAATTGTCTTCTCCGTCCTTTTTCCCGTGCTTGTAATCGGTTTCCTGGGTTATTTTTCCATTTGGGTAATAGGTTATAACTTTTCCGTGAAGTTCGTCGTTAAAGTAGTTTTCTCGAGACATAACTACCTTAGATTTTTCGTGATAGTAAACCCATTCCCCTATTCGCTCTTTACCTTGCATTTTACCTTCACTTACAAGTTTTCCTTTTTTAGTAAAATACTTGACATCGGCAATATTATCACTCTTGTTAAATGTTTTAATTACAGTAGGCTGATTTTTGCAGTCTTCACAATAAAATTTGAATTCTCCAACTTCTTTTCCGTGTTCAAACTTACCTTCATATCGCAATTGTTCTGTTCCAGGATATGTCTTTTTCCAAATTCCGTGACGTTTACCATCTGCATCCATTTGGTTTATATCATTCTGAGAAAAACCTGCTATAGACGAGATAAAAATTCCTAAGAAAAGTAAGGCATTAAGTATTTTCATAGTGTTTGTAGTATTTCAATAAGATAACGAAGAAGCTTTAATTCTATTTTACTATTATTTGTGAATTGAAGAAGGGTTTCTAAATATGCTGAAATATCAGCCTACAAAGAAACCCTTCTTTATTATTTTTAGAAAATATTATCGTTTTCCAGCTCGCTTTTGTTCCTCAGCCTGCTCCATCATTTCAGCCATTTTACGCTGAAATTTATTTTGCTTTTTTGGCTGCGCTTTTTTCACCTGAATTTTAGCGTGAATCTTTTCTTCATCAATAATGAAGTTTTTGATTACAAGCATAATCCCGATAGTAATAAGGTTTGAAACAAAATAGTACAGCGATAAACCACTTGCATAGTTGTTAAAGAAAATCAACATAAACAATGGTGAAAGGTACATTATGAATTTCATATTAGGCATTCCCGGTTGCTGCTGTTGCTGCATTGTCTGTCCTGTTGTCATCATCATATAAATGAAGATAGCAATAGAAGCTAAAATTGGGAATAAACTCACGTGATCACCATAAAATGGAATATGAAATGGTAATTCTAAAATTGTATCATAACTTGAAAGGTCTTCTGCCCATAAGAAACTCTTCTGTCTCAAATCGAATGCCGATGGGAAAAATGTAAACAATGCATAGAACACAGGAATTTGCAATAAAGCTGGTAAACAACCCTTCAGCGGACTGGCACCTGCGGAAGTTTGCAACTTCATAGTTTCCTGTTGAATTTTAAGCTTATTGTCCTTGTACTTTTCTTTAATTGCATCCATTTCAGGTTTTAAAACCTTCATTTTAGCCTGAGCAAGATATTGCTTGTACTGAACCGGAGAAAGCAATAGTTTAATTAAAATGGTAAGTACAATAATTGCGATTCCCGCAGGTAAGAAGTCTGATAACAACCCAAATAATGGAATAATAACATACTTATTAATAAACCCGAATATTCCCCAACCTAGCGGCATAGCCTCATCTAAGTTACGGCCGTATTCTTTAAAGATTTTATAATCTGAAGGACCGTAATACATATTCATAGTATGGGCCAGCTTTCCACCTTTAGGTTCTATAAGCATTTTAGCTCCGTATTGTTTTGTATATACAGTATCTATTTCTTCATCTTTTACTAAATCTACAGATGTAAGTTTTACCTCTTTAAATGGAGTATCGGTAAGTAGCATCGAACTAAAGAAATGCTGACGGAAATTCATCCAGGTAACATCTTTTTCTAATTCTTCGTCATCACCAGATGGAGATAATTTTGAGTGCTTTTCGCCGTCGTATTCGTAGGTTAAACGAGAGTATCTGTTTTCATACGAAATACTTTTTGCGTGACGATATCCTTTTAATCTCCAGTCTAAATACATAGGCTGAGAGGTATTTAATACACCATCTAAACCTTGACTATTAATACTGAAGTCAAGCATATACTCACCAGGCTTCAAGGTATAGCGATATTCCAAGAATCCATTTTGTGAAGTTTTTAGCTTCATAGAAAGCACTTTATCTTCACCGTTTTTACTTAACGTAGGCTCGAAGTATAAATCTGCTGTGTTTAAATTTCTATTTTCAGCTGTAAACTGAAGGTTTAATGAAGCGTTTCCATCTTTAATAAGATAGATTGGAACAGAATCAAATTTTGTAAAATTCTTTAATCTAGCTTCAGAAATATATCCTCCTTTGTTACTTACTTTTAGGTAAAGAACATCATTTTCAAACACTGTACTTTCATCGGTTGCAGAAGGCAATGTGCTAGAATAAGCAAAAGAACCTAATTGGTTTTTCAATTGCTCATAAGCTAATGAATCACTTGCAGAACCTAGCTTCATTGAATCTGAAATAGCTCCAGCCAATGTTGTGTCTAGCTGTCCTTTTTCTGATGAAATAGCCTCACTTGCTGCAGCTTCAGTTTTTGCTTTTTCAGCTTGTAATTCCTCCTCGGTAGGTTTATTCATATAAAGCATCCAAATAAGGATACCACCAATCAATAAAAAACCTACGAGTGAGTTAACGTCAAATTTCTTTTCTTCCATATTAAGTCGCGGACTTGTACCGCAATCGTTTTAATGCATTCCGAATTTATAATTCGAAAGTTTTAGTTTAATTTAATCGTTTTGTTTCGTTGTAATCTTGGTTATTAACTTAGATTTAAACTTATAAGACAGCTAGGTAAACAATAATCCCGCCTTTTATTGACCTTACGCCAAATTGTCTTAGTTATTTTTTTCTGAATGCTCGTGCATTGCTTTTACAAAAGCCACAAAAAGCGGATGCGGATTGGCAACCGTACTTTTATATTCAGGATGGTATTGAACTCCAACAAACCAAGGGTGACTTGGAATTTCTACAATCTCTACCAAATTGGTGTTTGGATTACTACCTGTAGCAATCATACCTGCAGCTTCTAATTCATCTCTGTATTTATTATTAAACTCGTATCTATGGCGGTGACGCTCTTCAATAGCGTTTGAACTATATATCTTACTAGCTAAGCTACCTTCTTTTAAATCACATTTCCATGAACCTAAACGCATAGTTCCTCCCATATCCTCTAGGTTCTTCTGATCCTCCATTATACTAATTACAGGGTCTTGAGCTTTTGGATTCATTTCGGTACTATTTGCATCCTTTAACTTCAACACATTTCTAGCAAACTCAATAACCGCCATTTGCATTCCTAAACAAATACCCAAGAACGGTAGGTTATTTTCACGTGCGTATTGAACAGCCGCAACCTTTCCTTCAACTCCTCGTTCTCCAAATCCTGGAGCAACAAGAATTCCATCAAGTTTAGAAAGTTTATTTCCAATAGTTTTTGCGTTGATGTGTTCTGAATGTATAAAGTCTACATTTACTTTAACTTCGTTTTCAGCACCTGCGTGAATAAAAGCCTCTAAAATAGATTTGTAGCTATCTTGTAATTCAACGTACTTTCCAATTAAACCAACTCTAACCTCAGCTTTCGGATTTTTGTGTCTTTTCAAAAAATCATTCCAATGCTTTAAGTCTGGTTCATTTGAATCTACTAGGTTTAATTTTTTAAGAGTAACCTTATCTAGGCCTTCTTCAAACATTAAGTTTGGAACATCATAAATTGTAGAAGCATCTATAGATTGAATTACAGCTTCTTGTTTTACATTGCAGAAAAGAGCAAGCTTTCTTCTTAAATCAAAAGAAAGTTCGTGTTCTGTTCTACAAACTAAAATATCTGCACGGATACCACTTTCCATTAAAGTTTTAACCGAATGTTGGGTTGGCTTGGTTTTCAATTCACCTGCAGCAGCAAGGAAAGGAACAAGTGTTAAATGTATAACTAGAGCGTTATCATCCCCCATTTCCCATTTTATCTGACGAACAGCTTCTATGTATGGTAAAGACTCAATATCTCCCACCGTTCCACCAATTTCAGTAATAACGATATCGTAATCGCCTGTTTTACCTAAAAGTTGGATACGCTCTTTAATTTCGTTTGTGATATGTGGAATTACTTGAACAGTTTTTCCTAGAAATTCACCACGACGCTCCTTTTGAATTACACTTTGGTAAATACGTCCTGTTGTAACATTATTTGCTTGAGAAGTGGATACGTTTAAGAAACGCTCATAATGCCCTAAATCTAAATCGGTTTCAGCACCGTCATCTGTAACATAACATTCGCCATGCTCGTATGGGTTTAAAGTTCCTGGATCTACGTTAATATAAGGATCTAGTTTTTGAATAGTTACACGGTAGCCTCTAGCTTGTAATAGTTTAGCTAGCGATGCTGCGATAATTCCTTTTCCTAATGATGATGAAACCCCGCCCGTAACGAAGATGTATTTTGTAGTGCTCATGGATACCTCTGCTGAAATGATTATACGGGATGCAAAGGTACATTTTTATTGTGGAAAGGAAAGGTTTAAATTTCAAAAATGAAATACTCTATTTTGAAAATAGATATCCGTCAATTGTTAGAATTAAGATATTTTTTTCCCAATTAATAAATGATTTGTTCCATTTACCTTTTTAAGTGAATAAAACTTGAATTTAATTCCGAAATTATCAATAATTGAGGAAGCTATTTCTCTATCCTTTTCTAAGTTCACTCCTATATTAAAAACCAACTCTCCATTAATGCTGATGAGTTTTGAAACATTGTCACAAAATTCCTTTTTGAAAAATTTTGAAGGCACAGTAGTGTCTATAAAAAGATCTATTATGATTAGCTGAAATTTATATTTAGAAGTTTTTACATACTCGAAAGCATCAGCTTGGACAATTTGCAAGGTGTTTGAAGGAGAAATACCGAATTCATCCTTAGCCAACTTTATGATTTCAGGATCGATTTCTACAGCAACAATATTTTTTTGATATTCAAAAGTTTCACGAAGAGACTGGATAATACTTCCACCGCCTAAACCTAAAAGCAATAAGTTTTCAACTGACTTTAGATTTACTTTAGTCAAACCTATTTCTAATATTTTCTGAAGTGACCCGTAAGAATAATTTGCGTTTTTTGTGTCTAAAACCCTCTTACCATTAACATAGGAAATTTCTAAAGTACCATTAAATTCAGAAGGAAATTTTCTCGTAATTGGCCAGATGTAGCTTAAAATCTTTTTCATAATACATTTTAATTTTTGCAGCTTTATCCTTTACCAAAAGATACAAAGTTTTACTTTTTGATAAGCTTTTTCACTAAGCCTTCTAGCCCATTGAGTTTAAGCTCGTACATTTCGGCCATCATCCTACCAAGCTTCCCCTCTGGGAACCCCTTTTGCTTAAACCATACGAAGTAATACTCAGGAACATTCACCAAATAATAACCCTCATATTTTCCGAAAGGCATTTTATAGTTAGCTAGCTCTATTAAGTGATTAGGGTCTGGGCTATTTCCAATGTTCATATTCGGCGAGCTGTTGGGCGATAAATTTTCGCCAGTATAATTCTTGTTTTTCGTTTCGAGAGTGATCAGTTTCGGCATCAAATCTCGTTTGCATTGCCCTTCTTTTCTGTTCAACTTCTCTGTAAATTTTTTCAATTTCGGATTGCACCCTCTTTGAAAATTGCTTTCCTTCTAAATTCTTTTTAAGCATTCGAGCATGTAATTCTGATATGTCAAAATGAAGCTGTTCGTGTTTCAGAATATGATCATTTACTTTTTCAGGAATATACCAAGAATTACTCGGCTCAAAAAAGCTTGACACCGAATAGTCAACACTAACCTCATTATTCTTGATTGAATATGAATACTGAAAGCTTATTCCCGAATTGGTTGTTGCAACAAAACTTGCACTACGTATAGGTTTACCGCGAAAATCCTTCCAACTAAGCTTATAGCTTTCACTCCACGTAATTTTTTCAGAATTGTTCTGAGGGAGTGTTAGCAAGAAAATTAATAATGTAAAAAAAAGTTTCATAATAAGTTGAAGCCAATAACATCGTCGGAATTAAAATAATTGACTCTCAACTGAAAAAGAAAGCTAATTGCTTTCTTAGCCCCATTTAAACTCAATTACTTTTTCAATATCCGGGTGAAGACTCTGTATAACAGGGCAAGTTCTCCCTGTATTTTCTAATATTTTTCTCGATTTTTCGTCAATACCAGCAGGGAAATTTAGGACTATTTCAATTTTAGAAATACGACGAGGGTTTGCAGCCATGGTTTTTGTTACCATTGCTGTTGTTCCATCCATATTTACATTCATATCTCTCGCCTTAATCCCCATTACAGTTATCATACAATTAGCGAGTCCTGTAGCCACAGTATCTGTAGGTGAAAATGCTTCTCCTTTTCCGTTATTATCGGTTGGAGCGTCTGTGATATATGTGCTTTTAGATTGTAGGTGTTCGTTCTCTGTACGAAGATTTCCTAAATATGTTACTTTAGAAGTACTCATTCTACTACTTCAAATTTAAGTTCGTTATTGTATTTTAGAATATAAGCCGCTTCATTGCAATACCCTTCACTATCAGACTTTTTATATCGAAATTTATTTTCAATATACACTGTTTGATTTTCAGGTAGTACAGCATCGTAAATATCTTTTTCTGAAGCCATACGCAACAATACATCGTAAGTTACATCAAAACCTCTAATAGCATATCTATTCGGTAACACACCGTATTTATTTTTATAGCTTACTAAAAAAGAATTGCGTTCGTCCTCATCAATTTTTCTGTTTACAGAAGGAAATGTAAAATCTAATTTTGCTAAACTTCTACTCGATACTTCGTGCCATTCGTAAGCGTCGTTTTTATCGAAAGTAAATAAGCGAAGCTTATAGCTTGGAGACATTCCAGCCAATACATTTACAGCACTACTAATGAGCACAGGATTTTCCGACTCAAGAACAACCCAATTTTCCATTTCGCTACTTACTACAGCAGAAATATCACTAGAACCTACATATCCTCCACCTCTTGGCACTACTGTTTTTGCAGTTGGAATTGCTGATAGTAGCATTTCTTTTTGTTTAGCTCTTTTTGAATCTGAAATTATAATAATATTTCTACCTGATGAATGCTTTACCAAATATTGAATCATTGTTTTTTCAAGAATTGAATTGGTAGGTATGGTTTGAAAAAGATTCTTATTCATAGCCATATCTCTATTGCTTAAAGGAGAAAAAACTGGAATTTTATCTCTCTGAAGCATATCTGAAGCTTTCTCGACATTCTTCTGTAGTAAAGGACCAATTACGGCATCTACATCTTTAAAGTCTCCATTTGAAATAATAGATGCAACTTTACTTTCACTTCTTTCTGTATCGTAAACATTAAGAGTAACAGGAATGCCTTTATCCTTTGCAAACTCAGCAGCCATTAATGCTCCGCTATAAAAATCTAAAGATACACGAAGCGTAGGATCTCTTTTAATTAGATCGCTATCGCCTTCAGTTGAGTCGTCTGGACTTCCTGGTAAACGAAATGGCAACATAAGCGCTACCGTTTTCATTCTCTTGTTGTCTATTCGGTCTTCAAGATTGATATCGGTATAAACATCGGAAGAAGAGTAATCTGATTCTTTAGGTAGTTTAAGAATCATCCCTTCTTTTAATCCATCTTTCGCATACGGATTTAAAGCAATAATTTCATCTTGGGAAAGACCAAATTTCACTTTCAATCTATAAAACCCTTCTTTTGGTAACACCTCGTAATACTGAAATTTATCTTCGTCGATTTCAGCATCTTCCATTACAGTATCTTCAGGCACAATAATTATTGAACCTTTCTTTAAACCATCGCCTAACTCTGGATTTAGCGCATCTAATTCCGCAATACTAATCCCGAATTTTCTCGCAATTCCAAACTTAGTTTCCTTAGCTTGAACTTTATACTCTTGGGTGCCAGACGGTAATTTATTATCAGCTTCATTGATAATTACCTCAGTACTTTTTGAAGACGCTGGAATTAATATTCTTTCACCGTTTCTTAAGCCTCTTGAGTATAACTCCTTATTTAACCTCTTTATATCATCAACACTAACATTGTATTCTTGAGCTATGCCGTATAAAGTTTCTTTTCGTTTAACTCTATGCTCGCGGTAGTTATTTTTTTCTGTTCCCGAACTAATAATGTTATTAGAAGGAATAATCAATATACTATTTGCCTTTAATCCATTTCTAGATTCAGGGTTCAAATTGTAAATTGTTTCTTCAGAAATATTATATGCATCTGCAATACTCGATACAGTTTCACCTTTTTTAACAGCGTGACTCTTGTATTGTTGTTGAGCTGCAGATCCACAACTAACCATAAATAACAACGTAACTGAAACGTATATTAAACACTTCAACATAGGGATAATCGAATTTTTAAGTTTGTCAAACATAGTCTCAATTTCAGTTAAAATTAAACATGATCTAGGGGTTAAATCAATTTCAGCAAAAAAGAAACATTACAGAAATCTTATTCCCACTCTATCGTTGCAGGCGGTTTAGAGCTGATATCATAGACTACTCTATTAACGCCTTTAACGCGATTTATTATATGATTACTTACTTCTTGTAAAAATTCATAAGGTAGATTTACCCAATCTGCAGTCATCCCATCGGTAGACTCTACCGCTCTAAGGGCAACTACTTTCTCATAGGTTCTCTCGTCCCCCATTACCCCTACACTATTTACAGGTAATAGAATTGCTCCAGCTTGCCATACCTTATCGTATAAGTCCCACTTTTTCAATCCATTTATAAAGATAGCATCAACCTCTTGTAATATACGAACTTTTTCGGCCGTTATATCTCCTAATATTCGAATTGCTAAACCTGGTCCAGGGAAAGGATGTCTTCCTAATAACTCAGGGTCGATTCCCATTTCTTTTCCTACACGTCTAACCTCATCTTTAAAAAGCATACGTAATGGCTCTACGATTTTTAACTTCATAAAATCTGGTAAACCTCCTACGTTGTGATGACTTTTAATGGTTACTGAAGGTCCGTTTACAGAAACACTTTCAATAACATCTGGGTAGATAGTTCCTTGACCTAACCAATCCACACCAGTTAATTGATGTGCCTCATCATCAAATACTTCAATAAAGGCATTACCAATAGCTTTACGTTTCTTTTCAGGATCGCTTACATCTTTCAAAGCTTTCAAAAATCGCTCCGATGCATCTACACCTTTTACGTTTAGCCCCATATCTTTATATTGGTCTAGAACGCTATCAAATTCGTTTTTACGAAGCAACCCGTTATTAACGAATATACAGAATAGGTTTTTGCCAATTGCTTTATTAAGAAGAATAGCAGCAACAGTAGAATCTACTCCACCACTTAATCCTAACACAACTTTTCCATCTCCTATTTGCTCTTTTAAAGATGCAACAGTAGTTTCAACAAAAGCGGCTGGTGTCCAAGTTTGAGGTACTTCAGCAATATTCACTAAAAAGTTTTCTAACAATTGCTTTCCGTGCGTTGAATGGTACACTTCAGGATGAAATTGAATTGCGTAGGTTTCTTCGCCTTCAATTCTATAAGCAGCGTTTAAAACATCTACAGTACTTGCTAAACGTACTCCATTTTCAGGAAGTTTCGCGATTGTATCGCTATGACTCATCCAAACATTAGTATTTTCTGGAATGTCTTTAAAGAAAACTTCGTCATCTTTAATCATAGATAACTTCGCTCTTCCGTATTCACGTAAGTTTGATGGTTCTACACTTCCGCCATTAAAATGTGCTAAATACTGTGCACCATAACAAACCGCTAAAAGTGGCTTATGGCCTTTAATTTTTGAAAGGTCCGGATGTGGAGCATCTTCAGCACGAACAGAAAATGGACTTCCAGAAAGAATTACAGCCTTATAAGGATCTAGGTTTTCTGGAACTTTATTGTAAGGGTGGATTTCGCAGTAAATATTCAACTCTCTAACGCGTCTAGCGATTAATTGAGTGTATTGCGATCCAAAATCTAAAATGAGGACATTATTTTGCATAGGCAAAAATACTGTAAATTGTTAATTTGGTTAAACTGTTGTGAGTAATTTTTCAATGTATTTTCAACAAAAGTATAATTGTTGATTTGCTATTCTTTTAATTTCATTTAAAAAATCACGAACACACGAGTTTTTATAATCCTTCGTGCATTCGTGATTCTTCATTTAGCATAAATTAAAGTGTTTCTTTTAACCAGCTAAAGAACTCTCTTTGCCATACCAGCGCATTTTGTGGTTGAAGCACCCAATGATTCTCTTCTGGGAAATAAAGAAGTTTACTTTTTATATTTTGTAATTGCGCTGCTTGGAACGCTTGTAATCCTTGCTCAATAGGCACACGGTAGTCTTTACCACCTTGTACAATTAAAATTGGAGTATCCCATTTATCAACATAGTTAATTGGGTTGAACTCATTGTATGTTTTCTGTGCTACTTCATTTTCTTTTTCCCAATAAGCACCACCCATATCGTGGTTTACGAAGAATAACTCTTCAGTGGTACCATACATTGATCGGTTGTCGAAAACACCGTCATGAGCGATAAAAGATTTGAAACGACCGTCGTGATTTCCGGCAAGCCAAAAAACTGAATAGCCACCAAAACTTGCACCAACAGCACCAAGTCTATCATTATCTACATAAGGCTCTTTAGCAATAGCATCAATAGCATCTAGGTAATCTTGCATTGCACCACCACCCCAGTCGCCGCTAATTGCTTCATTCCATTCTACACCGTGACCTGGCATTCCTCTTCTATTAGGAGCTACAACAATATAACCTTGCGATGCCATTAATTGGAAATTCCAACGGAATGAGTAAAATTGAGATAAAGGAGACTGTGGTCCACCCTGAGCGTAAAGCAAGGTTGGATATTTTTTTGTTTTATCGAAGTTTGGAGGTAAAACCACCCATACTAACATTTGTTTACCATCTTTAGTAGTTACCATTCTTTTTTCAACTGACGGTAAATCCATTTTACCATAAAACTCTGTATTAACTTGAGTAAGTTGCTTAAAAGTTTTTTTCTTTAAATCGAAAGAAAAAATCTCTGTAGCGTGGTTCATATCGGTACGTGTAACGATTAATTGACCATTATTTTCTGCTACTATTCCCGATACATCAAATTGACCTTGTGAAAGCTGCTCTACTACAGGCATTTTTCTAGATCTTCCAGGATGATCAACTTTAAAAAGTTGTCTTGTTCCATTTACAGGAGCTGTAAAATAAATGTCTTTATTATTGTTTGCCCATATAAAGTTAGCAACAGTTCCATCCCATTGTGCTGTTAGGTTTTGTTTCACACCATCTTTTAGCACTATTATATCATTTTTATCGGCTTCATAACCTGGAGTTTTCATTTGTAACCAAGCTAAAGCACCATCTTTTGAAAATGCAGGGTTTGTATCGTACCCTTTATTTTCTTCGGTAATATTTTCAGTTTTTTTACTTGCTAGATTGTATTTAAAGATATCTGTATTAGTACTTATTGCATATTCTGTACCTGCAACTTTTTTACTTACATAATAGATGTTTTCACCTTTTGAGTCCCAAACATAATCTTCATCACCACCAAAAGGAGCTTGTGGTGTGTAATACGGCTGCCCTGGTGTAATATCAGTTTCAGCACCAGTTTTTACATCTTTATAAAAAACGTGATTAAAACTTCCGTCGTTGAATTTATCCCAATGACGGTAATCTAATGCCGTATACACATAAGCATCACTTTTTGGTAAGTCGTTATAAATATCCTTTCCAGTAATATCATTAACGTGAACTGGTTTGTGCATTAATAAATATTTCCCGTCCGCCGATAGATTTTTATCTGCTACTTTAACTTCTTCTTTAGTAACTTCTGCAAAATTGCCACCCGTTACTTTCATAGCGTAGAATTTTGAATCGAAGCTATTTTCATCCATATTAGGAGTTGTAACTTTATAAAAAAGCACTTCTCCATTGTCAGAAATTCCAATCGGACTTACTTTTTTTACTTGCCATAATAGCTCAGGCGTCATCGTTTTTTGAGCGAACATGATGCCAGCAGTAAGAAATGCTAGCAGGAACGTTATTTTTTTCATTTCAAAAGTTTTTAAAAATGCAAAGTTACTCAAAAAAACTATGTGGGTTGCACTAGATATAGATAGTAATGAATGTTCTAATTTTTCGTGGTATCTTTGCACACTTTTTAAATTAAGAAATAACAGAAATGCGCACGAAATCCCTAAAGAAAAATAAAATTAATGTAGTAACACTAGGTTGTTCTAAAAATGTATATGACAGTGAGGTACTTATGGGCCAACTGCGTGCTAGTAATAAAGAAGTAGTACACGAAGAAGAAGGAAACATTGTGGTAATTAATACCTGTGGTTTTATTAACAATGCCAAAGAGGAAAGTATTAACACTATTCTTGAATACGTTCAGAAAAAAGAAGAGGGAATTGTAGATAAGGTTTTTGTTACAGGATGTTTATCTGAAAGGTATAAACCAGACCTTCAAAAAGAAATTCCAAATGTGGATGAATATTTTGGCACAACCGAGCTTCCAGGTTTATTAAAAGCTTTAGGTGCAGACTACAAACACGAATTGATTGGTGAAAGAATTACAACTACACCAAAAAACTATGCGTATTTTAAAATTGCTGAAGGTTGCGACCGCCCATGTTCTTTTTGTGCTATTCCAATTATGCGTGGAAAACACCGAAGTACTCCAATGGAGGAATTGGTTGTTGAAGCTGAAAAACTAGCAGCGAAAGGAGTTAAAGAACTTATTTTAATAGCACAGGATTTAACTTATTACGGTTTAGATTTATACAAAAAGAGAAATCTTGCAGAGCTACTTCAAAAGCTTGCAAAAGTTGAAGGAATTGAATGGATTCGTTTGCATTATGCCTTCCCTACAGGATTCCCAATGGATGTGTTGGAGGTGATGCGCAATGAACCTAAGATATGTAATTATATAGATATTCCATTACAGCATATTTCAGATTCTATTTTGAAATCGATGCGTCGTGGAACTACAAAGGCGAAGACAACCAAATTATTGGAAGACTTTAGAGCTGCCGTTCCTGAAATGGCGATTAGAACTACTTTAATTGTTGGTTACCCTGGTGAAACCGAAGAAGATTTCCAAACTTTAAAAGAATGGGTGAAAGAAATGCGTTTTGAGCGTTTGGGTTGTTTTACATATTCTCACGAAGAAAATACTCACGCTTACAATCTGGAAGACGATGTTTCGGAAGATGTAAAAATGGATCGCGCCAACCAAATTATGGAAATTCAATCTCAAATATCTTGGGAATTAAATCAGCAAAAAATAGGTAAGGAATTCCGTGTGGTAATCGATAGAAAAGAAGGTGGATACTTTGTAGGAAGAACTGAATTCGACAGTCCAGATGTTGACAACGAAGTATTAATTAATGCTGAAGATGATTATTTAAGAACTGGAGAATTTTTTTACGTAAAAATTACCGCTGCTGAAGACTTTGATTTGTATGCAGAAGTTGTAAAATAAAACTTAAACACCTTATTATTATAAAACAAAAAAAGCGAGAAATTTCTCGCTTTTTTTGTTTAACTAATCATTCTGTATTAGAATATTATTTTGAGCAATTAACACTAACTACTTTTTCTTTCTTGTTTTAAAATTTCCCTTAATAGTCGCTTCTTTCTTATTTTGTGAATAAAGCGTACCCTCAAAGGTTCCTTCAGAATGAATTTCACTATGCGAAATTAAGTTAACTTTCACCTTACCTTCTTCTCCGTTCTCGTTTTCATTAAAAGAGCGGTAAGCTTCCTTTCCGAGCGGGCCATCGTGTGATATACTTGTAAGCGTAATCTGCGCATCAAGTGGATCGTCATAAACTTTGTTTTCTAAAGGGGTTTTATACTTATTCAATTTCAGCATTATAACTATGCCATCCTTATCCATATTAACAGAAAGGCTACTGGGAGAAGATAGATTCCCTCTTTGTTTAGGAGAATTTAATTTGATGGTTTTCCCATCTTCTAGCTGTATTTCAACATAGATATCATCGTTGCTTTCTACTATCGAAGAGGTTTTATTATTTGCCTCATTTTCATTGTTTGCATTGTTTTTACAACCTATCAAAACAAGACAGAAAATCCCTATAACAAACAATAAAGGTTTTATTTTACACATAATTATAAACTTTTAAACCATTCTTGGTAGTTGTTACCTAAAAAAGGCACCGGTTTTTCTTTTCCGTTCAATGCTCCCATTAGTCCAATAACCCATAGTACAATTATGAAAATACTACCTAATAATGAAACTATCCACCCCAAAATAGGAATGATACTAATAACGGATAATGCTAAACTCGTAAGCCCTAACCCAAGAGATTGGCGTAAGTGATAGGAGGCAAATGAATTCTTTTTATCGTTGTTCATCAGAAAAGCTATCAACAAGCCAAAGATGGTTATGTAGGCAATAATTGCAATAGTCTTTCCTTCTTCAATAGTATTTGAAGGTTGGCCCTCCTGAGTATTTTCTTTCTCGTACATAATTATTGTTTTTAAATCGACCCTTCATTAATATCAAACTTGTGTTATTAATGAAGGGTCGAGTATAATTAATTAATAATATGAGGTTAACATTTTAGCAATTTATATTTCCTCACAAATATCACCACCAGCATTGTTAGCAAAAGTGAGGTCATTATATACCAAACTAGCGTTACTAGCCATCTTTCTTTCAACAATTCCGCATCCACCACTGTTAGTAATATGAACGCTGTTTAAGGTTAAGTTTACAGCATGAGAAGTTTGTCCTCCTAAAGAAAGACCCCCTGGTTGATTAAACCAATCCCAAGTAGATTGTCCTGCATCGGCTATCACTGCATTCTCAATTTTATTTAAGTTGCTTATACTTTGAATAATATTTATTCCTTTCCAACTACCTTGTCCGTATTGCCCAGAGAAGTTTACTGGATTTTCTGCTGATCCTAACACTTCTAACACAGTATTACCATGATACACTTGGATACCATAATTTTCTGCAAAAACAATATTACATCCTTCGGTAATCTTTAAATGGCCTGGCCTTTCATTTTCTCTATCTTGTCTAACAAATATATTTTCTTCAATAAAGAATGGTACACCAGGATTTAACCATGTGTGTACAGGACCATTTACCTCGTCTTCAATAAATCCACGATTATATATAGATTCTGAATTTACATAAATTTGATTCATTCCATTATCGGCATAAAGGCTTGCAGTTCCGTCTAGAAACTTAATTTTTCTCGCTGCAATTTGCATTGGATAACCTTGATTCCCAATTACAGTATTAGCTTCCCACCCATCTATATTAGCAGATGTACTAACAAAAACTCCATCTCCTTTATTATTGCGGATAATAGTATTTTTAATTTCGACTTTACTTCCGTTTACATTTGTCAAAGCAGGTAAGCTTCCATCAGTGCCTCCAGCATATTCTATTATAGTGTGATTTAATATATTATTTAAATCTCCCGAATCCATATAAATTCGATTCCATGCTCCTGGAGTTTGACTTGTACCTGTAAATACTATTGGTTTATCTTCGGTACCATTCGCTATTAACGCACCTGTTCTAGTGTCGTAATCGTCGATAATTAATCCTCCTCCTTGTTCAAATGCGATTGTAACACCTGGCTCTATTGTTAACGGAGCTCTTACTTTAACGGCACATGGCCATATATAATCTATTCCAGAACCTCTATCTTCTAGCACCATTGCTTCAGTAATTGTAGAACAATCTAACACTAAAGGCTCTACTACTGGGTCTGGTTCACCACCATCGTCATCGCTACTACAACTTGTTAAAGCAATAAAAGCTAATGGTATGTATAAAAGGTTTTGAAATTTAAATTGAAACTTTTTCATGTCTGAATTTTTATTGTTTATAGTTATGATATTTATTAATAATTCTAATTATATACCTAAAGTTTCCCCAAAATATCATTTATGGTGTAACCACTTAGGTCGAAATATTTAGGGTCTGACGATTTTTTAAAAGAAGTAATATCCATTATTGAACTAGGGTTATCGCTTTTTTTATCATAATAAATACTTCTAACCATCATTCCTTGTGGGTAATTCTCGTCTATTTTAATAGTCGAAGCTTTTGAAAAATCTTTAATCTGTCCGCCAAAAAGATGGTTTCCACTAAGGTCGATACTAATATCTTTGGTAACCCAAGCATCCATTTTAATATCTTCTTTCGGATTGGTATAAACGTATTTTCGGGCCTTATACCCGTTTACTTCTTTTACCTCATTAGTTCGCTTCCACTCACCATTGCTATCTTCTAAATCAGCTTGATCTCCCGCCATTTTCTCGGCCATTTTCTGAAAATTTATCATTGGCATTTTCATCGCTGTTTTTTCTTTTTGATTCACCATATACGTGGCCGCACCCTTATAATCAAATAGCATTCGACTTTCATTTTTATCACCTTCATTCATAATCATACATTCGCCAGTTTCACCAAAAACCATTTTTGCAGTATTAGTGTCGTCTAATTTTCCGTTCTTTTTAAACGATTGCATTTTCATCACTAATGTTGCTTGTACAGGGTTCTCTGGCACTTGATAGCGTGTATCATTTTCATAAGTAATATCTTCTATCGCTTTGCGCCCTTTCTCCCTTTGTGGCTCTGCATGCTTCTCGCGCATGTCTTTTTCAACTTTCTGTTGAATTTTTCTTTTAATAAAACCTCGTTGTCCTTGCACTGGCGCTATAAAAGCTAACAACATTAAAGTTGTCACTATAGCTGTATAAATCTTTTTCATGATATTATTTTTTATTCTTTTCTAAAGAATTCCACAAACAAACCTATCGATGCTGTTAGAGTATTACAACCCCTAATTAGAATTTGGAGGTTATGATTTAGAATTTGGAAAAAATATTTTTTATATAATTAAACAAATAAAAAAACCCAGACATTTAAATGACTGGGTATAAAAATTTCAATCCAAAACAGCTTAGTAATCCATTATTTTACTTTTTATTTAAAGCGGAGCATTGTCTCTAATATTTCATTAATTTGTTTTGCTTTTTGACGCGACACTGGAATCTCAACATCATCGTGCATAATTAAACTCCCTCCGTCGTGTTTTAATATTCCCTTTACATACTGAGGATTTATTAAATGAGATTGATGCACTCTTATGAAACCCTTTTCGTATAATAGCTCCTCTATTTCTTTTAATGTTCGACTGATTAAAATCTTGTGTTGATCTTTACAAAATATATTGGTGTAATTACTATCCGATTGACACCGCACTATATTTTGAATCTCTACAATTTTGTATCCTACTCCTGTTGGCAACGCTATTTGAGAAATATCCTTTTTAGGATCTTGCATATAATCATTGAGAATCTGCCACTGTTTGGTAGATGTTTTTTTTCGACGGCTTTCCCAACCAGATAATGCTTTTACAATACTTCTCTCTGTTATAGGTTTTAAAAGGTAATTTATAGCGCTATAACGAAATGCTTTTATCGCATATTGATCATAAGCAGTTGTAAAAATTACGTCAAAATCAATTGGTAATAAATTATCAAGTAAGGTAAATCCATTCAAATTTGGCATCTCAATATCTAGAAACAATAAATCAGGTGGATTTTTTTTAATAAACTCTAATCCTTCAAGTGGATTTGTAAAAATCCCCGTGATGGTATAATCTGAATGTGCCCTTTCGATTAAATGCTTTAATACATTAGTACAATGCGCCTCATCATCAATTATTATAATTTTTGTCATGATTTAAGTTTCATAGGTTAATGTAATTTTTGTTCCTAAAACTACTTCATCTTTTTCAAGGTCTGTAATTTTAAGACGTATTGACTTATTGCTCAAATGATTAAAAAGTGTTAATCGATCTTGAACTAGACTTGTGCCCATAGCCTCATGCAATCTTTTTTTCTTGGCACTCTCCTTTCTGCCGATTCCATTATCTAATATAGTGATTATTAAATCGTCAGAAGTATCAAATATAATCGATAATTTTTTCTCGGCTTTAAGACTTGGTTGCAAACCGTGCCAGATTGCATTTTCAACCAAAGGCTGCAACAGCAATGGAGGTATTTGATATTGTGAAAGTTCCTCCTTAGACGCTACTTCAATATCATAAGAGAAGCTAGACCCCATTCGACTGCGCTCCAAAGAAAGATATAATTCTAAAATCTCCAACTCCTTTTCTACAGTTATTTGTTGATGTTTACTACTATTTAGTATTCCTCGTAGTAAAGCAGAAAATTCATCTAGATAGGTAATTGCATCATCATTTCTAGAGGTCATTATTAAATGCTTAATAGCACTCAAACTATTGAAAATAAAGTGAGGGTTCATTTGTGAACGCAACGCTATCATTTCTGTTTCCCTTATTTTCTGAGTAAATTCATCTTTAATCTTCTGCTCTCTGTCTTTTTCAATCTCAGAATAAACCTTAATTAGTTCTTCAGTTTTTTTGTGAACTTTCTCATCAAGCTTCCGATTCATATTTTCTTGCAAGGCTTGGTTTTCTTTTAATTGAACAATTAATTCTTTGTTAGCTATAGTTTTTTCTTTTTGAAGTAGAAGTACATTTTCTCCTAATGCAAGTGAAAAACATATTACCTCAGCCAATAATCCTATTTGGAAGATGATATTTGGAGCTTGAGTAAAGTTAAAGAAGTGGCCCGGAATGAAGTTCAATTCTGCATAAGCAACATAGGACGACAAAACTGCACCAATAAAAAAGAACGTTTGTCCTACTATAAAATAACTTATAAGCGGATGTTTTACCTTATAAATAATCCAAAAAATCAGTATAAAATTAAGTGGAATAATTATTAATCTCACAATAACAAACACTGTTTCGGCAAACATATTTCCAAAGAAAAAATAGCTGAATATAAAGTGTGAAAACGCATACACAAAACAAAACATTCCTAAGTATGATAGTACTTTTGCCAGTAATTTATCGTAGTACTTAACTTTCAATAAGTGTTTTATAAATAAAATGTAAAATCCTATAAATATAAATTGAACGGGTTGAAAAGCAGAAGTGGAAAGTATTGGAATGTAAGTAAATAAATTACCAAATGATGCAGAAGTAGTTCTCAATACTTGAAAACCATAAATTATTTGAAAAAATAAATATCCTAAATAATATAGGTATAATTTCTTCCAAAGCCGCAACCAAAACACCAGAGCAAAGACAAAAATTGTTGTTATGGTTATTATATAAATATATATAAAGGAAATTGATGCATCTTGTTTTGCATTTATGTTATGCAATGTCTCCCAATAACTAAGCTTGGAATTAAGTGTGGGTGGATCTATTTTTTTGTTTAAAGGATTGTGTAACTGTATAAATACTTGAGAAGTTTGAAATGGATCTAGTGCTATTTCAGTAAAATAATAATTAGACTTATTTGTGCGCTGTGGTAAGGGAATTAACCTTCCATTTTTAAATACCTTAACATCGTTTTTAAATACCTGGTATATAGTGTTACTTGGGGTGTCACTATATATATAATTGCGGATAGTATCCTTGGAATTATTTTTTAAGTCGAATTTTAACCAAAGTGCCTGTTTAGA
This sequence comes from Aequorivita sp. 609, assembly GCF_014212065.1. NCBI lineage: Bacteria > Pseudomonadati > Bacteroidota > Flavobacteriia > Flavobacteriales > Flavobacteriaceae > Aequorivita > Aequorivita sp. 609. The sequence goes on from NZ_JACJVM010000215.1 coordinate 48,097, forward strand.
GTTTACAGACAATTCTGAACTGTAGGGGCTCCACGAAATACTCTCCCTAACATCTTCGAAGCTAGAACCTTTATCATTAATAAGCGCTTGAACTTCTTTACTATTGATGAGTTCAAATTTAGACGCAATTGAGTCAGCCATTATTTGACCCTGTAACGATGTCAAATTAGCTAAAAGACAAAAAACAAATAAAACAAGGGAAGTTCTCATGTCTGTAGCTAATATACCATTCTACCATCGCTTATACCTCAACATTTTAGTAAATAGCGGCTATTAATTAGTATTTGGGAAATTAAAATACATTTAAACCGAATACTCAGTAAGATGAACCAAATACTAATTTAGTATTGATACTACATTATATCAAAGGTATATTTGATTCAAAATTATTTTTTGACGCTATGTTTAGTAGTGAAATAGAGTATAATTACTTAGTAAGAAAAGTTAACATTTGTTTGTTTATTAAGTTTAATTAGAGGGGGACTCCACTGTTATAGTTTAAAGAGCCGAATTCTCTATATAACAGTGGAGTATAAAACTAACCAAATTCAACAAGCCTTTCCGAAGCAATTGCTGCATTGGAAAGGCTTTTTAATTGTTAAAACTTCTTAATTCTGTACCTTTGATATAAAAGTGTCAAGATGGGCTATCAAAGATTCAAACTTCCAAAAACAGTCTTATTTACCATCAGTGCGCTTTATGTGTTTCTGATGATTGCCACCTATATTCTTTACTATAAGGAGCCTGTTATTGTGTGTGCTGAACGGATGTTAATAGCCCAAGGTTTTGCTATGGTAATTCAAATAATTTTAAATTACATCGCATATCGCTCAAAACACAAAATTGTGATTATCACCATCTTATTTATTAGTACTATGCTCTTTTTAGGGGCTCTTTCTGGATTTTTCAACCTTGGATTAATGTGTGAATTCTATGGATACTAATTTGAATACAAAAAAACTTCTAATTATAGGCCATACATACCCTGAGCCTTCAACTACCGCGGCTGGCGGGAGAATGATGCAATTGATACAATTTTTCACTGGAAGTAATTATGAAATAACCTTTGTAAGTACTGCTTCAAAAGGTGAAAAATCGGCTAACTTAATAGCTCAAAATATTGCTACTAAAAACATAAAACTCAACGACTCTACATTTGATGATTTTGTAAAAGAATTAAATCCAACAGTAGTAATGTTTGACCGTTTTATTACTGAAGAACAATTTGGTTGGCGAGTATCTGAAAACTGCCCACAGGCATTGAAAATTCTAGATACAGAGGATCTGCACTTCTTAAGAAACGCAAGAAAGGAAGCTATTAAAAAAAATAAACCAGTTTCTGAAGCGAACCTATTCTCAGATTCTTCAAAAAGGGAACTCGCAAGTATTTTAAGATGTGATCTCTCCTTAATAATTTCGGAATATGAGATTGAGCTTTTAAGGAACACTTTTAAGATTTCCTCAGATATACTTTTTTATCTACCGTTGTTGACTGACGCTAATACGGAATTCAAAAACACTGTTTCATTTACGGAAAGAGAAAACTTTTTAGCAATCGGAAATTTATTGCACCCGCCTAATGTAGATTCCGTTTTACAACTTAAAAAATTATGGCCTAAAGTAAAAAGGCAAATACCCTCAGCTGAACTCCACGTTTACGGTGCATATGCTCCTCAGCAAATTCTTCAACTTAATAATAAAAAAGAAGGTTTTATTGTAAAAGGTTGGGCAGAAGACATTAAAGAGATAATGAATAATTATCGTGTACAGCTTGCTCCAATACGTTTTGGTGCTGGATTAAAAGGAAAGCTTTTCGATGCAATGCAATTTGGCCTACCTTCAATTACCACGGAAATTGGCGCTGAAGGTTTAAATGGAAATTTAGCCTTTGGTGGAATTATAACCACTTCAGATGAATACTTCATCACTAAAGCAGTTGAACTGTATTCAGATGAAAACGCCTGGCAAAATGCTCAGGAAAATGGGTTTAGAATTATTAAAAAACGTTTTTTAGATGAATTGTTCTCTGAAAAACTCAAGGCGAGAATTACTTCCCTTGTTGAAAACATAACAAACCACCGCCAAGAGAATTTCTTGGGTCAGGTGATACAACATCACACACTACAAAGCACAAAATACTTAAGTAAATGGATTGAAACTAAAAATCAAATTCCTCAAAGTTCATCGCCAGTTTGTTTTGCGAATAGCGATGAAGTACGCGATGAGTATAAGTAGTAAATTTCCCTAAAACACATTATAAGATTAAACCCATTGCGTAGCTTTGTGAAGTAGCAATATTGATTTACTTTTATTTAAATTCAACAGAAAAACACCAAACACTATCAATGATTATAAAGAGAATTTTTCAAGTTATTATTCTGTTGTTCTTAAGCGTGTTTTTTTTGACATTTTATTCCAATTATACAATTACAAACACAAGCAAAGGCAAAACGTTCAACAACGTAAATTCCATAAAGAAAAACAGAGTTGGCGTAGTACTAGGAACAGCAAAGTACTATAAAGACGGAGGAATAAATTTATATTTTAAATACAGAATTGATGCAGCTGTAGAGTTGTTTAAGAATGATAAAATTGATTTTATCTTGGTAAGCGGCGATAACAGCTCGAAAAGCTATAATGAGCCAAAAACATTTAAAAAGGAATTGGTTAAACGCGGCATACCTGAAAATGTAATATTTTTGGACTATGCTGGTTTTAGAACATTAGACTCCGTTATCCGTGCTCATGCTATCTTTAGTCAGGATAGTTTTACCGTAATTTCACAACAGTTTCACAACGAACGCGCTATATATCTCGCCGAAAACAATGGTTTAAACGTAATTGGTTTTAACGCAAATGATGTGGGTGGGAGAAATGGTTTTAAAGTGAAACTACGCGAATATTTCGCAAGAACGAAAGCTTTTTTAGATATCATTTTCAACGTTGAACCCAAGTTTTACGGTGAAAAAGTTGAAATTAAATCTGCTTAATAACCAAACCGCCCTAATATATAACCGCAAAATTATTTAATGAATATCAAATATATAGACGATCAGAATTTTAGCAATATTGACTCCTCTAAAGATAATTTAGAAATAGCCGAATATGAATTCTGCACTTTTACAAATTGCAATTTTGCTAATAGTAACCTTTCTGGAAGTAGATTTTCAGACTGTAAGTTTGTAGATTGTAATTTCAGCAATAGTAATTTGTCTAAAGTATCTTTTCAGGATGTGAGGTTTAAAAATTGTAAAATGTTAGGGTTACAATTTGATTCATGTAATGAATTCGGATTTGCTGTTTCATTTGATGAATGCCTATTGGAGCATTCAATTTTCTACAAAATGAAGTTGAGCAGAAGTATTTTTAAAAAATCACAATTGCAATTTGTAGATTTTACTGAAGCAGACTTAAAAGGTGTGAAACTTACGGGATGTAATTTTCAGAATGCAACTTTTCAAAATACGAATTTGGAAAAAGCTGATTTTCGAGAAGCTAAAAACTATTCTATTGATCCTGAACAAAACAGATTAAAAGGCGCTAAATTTTCACTACCTGAAGTAATTGTACTTTTAGATAAATATCAAATTGAAATTCATAATTAATAGACGTTAAGCATTAGCTAACAAACAATCTCTTCTCGCTTCAATTCACTATTTTTGTAAAGCTTTGAAAAAGAACATATGAAGTTTAAAATAGAATCAGAATTTCAACCCACTGGAGACCAACCACGGGCTATAAAATCATTAGTTGAAGGACTTAATTCCGATGAAAAATATCAGACACTTTTAGGTGTAACTGGTTCGGGAAAAACTTTTACTGTTGCCAATGTGGTAGAACAAGTACAAAAACCTACCTTGGTTTTAGCTCATAATAAAACTCTTGCTGCTCAACTTTATACAGAGTTTAAAAATCTGTTTCCAAATAATGCAGTGGAATATTTTGTATCCTACTACGATTATTATCAGCCTGAAGCTTTTATTCCGAGCAGTGGAACCTATATTGAAAAAGATCTTTCTATAAATGAAGAAATAGAAAAAATGCGATTAAGCACTACTTCTGCCCTATTATCTGGACGAAGAGATGTGCTAGTAGTTTCTTCCGTTTCGTGTTTATATGGTATTGGTAACCCTGTTGAATTTAAGAAAAACGTTATTTCGTTAGAAAAAGGACAAATAATTTCGCGAACCAAGTTGCTTCACCGCTTGGTTCAAAGTCTTTATTCTAGAACTGAAGCCGAATTTAATCACGGACGATTTCGTATAAAAGGAGATACCGTTGATGTTTTTCCTGGTTATGCCGACGATGCATTTAGAATTCATTTTTTTGGAGATGAAATTGAGGAAATTGAAGTATTTGATCCTTTAAACAACAATATAAAAGCGAAGTACGATCGATTAAATATTTATCCTGCCAATATGTTCGTAACATCACCAGATGTGTTACAAAATGCTATTAAAAGCATTCAGGATGATTTGGTTTTACAGATAGAGTATTTTAAAGAAATAGGAAAACACTTAGAGGCGAAACGTTTGGAAGAGCGCACAAATTTCGACCTGGAAATGATTCGCGAACTTGGATATTGTAGCGGTATCGAAAACTATTCGCGCTACTTAGACCAACGTTTGCCCGGTACTCGCCCCTTCTGCCTATTAGATTATTTTCCTGATGATTACTTGATGGTAGTAGATGAGAGTCACGTTTCTATCCCCCAGGTTAGTGCAATGTACGGTGGAGACCGTTCTAGAAAAGAAAATTTGGTTGAATACGGATTTCGCTTACCAGCTGCAATGGATAACAGACCACTTAAGTTTGAAGAATTTGAAGCTATTCAAAATCAAGTTATTTATGTGAGTGCAACTCCTGCCGACTACGAATTAGAAAAGAGTGGCGGTGTGTTTGTGGAACAGATTATACGCCCAACAGGACTTTTGGACCCACCAATTGAAGTTCGACCTAGCCTCAATCAAATTGATGATTTACTAGAAGAAATTCACCTTCGCATTGAAAAAGACGAAAGGGTTTTGGTAACTACATTAACCAAAAGAATGGCAGAAGAGCTTACCAAGTATTTAATTCGTGTACAGGTGAGAACTCGTTATATCCACAGTGATGTAGATACTCTGGAACGAGTGGAAATTATGCAGGATTTACGTCTAGGTCTTTTTGATGTATTAGTGGGAGTGAACCTTCTCCGTGAAGGATTAGACTTACCAGAAGTTTCATTAGTCGCTATTTTAGATGCTGATAAGGAAGGTTTTTTAAGAAGTGAGCGTTCTCTAACCCAAACTGTAGGTCGTGCTGCTAGAAACCTAAATGGTAAAGCTATAATGTATGCTGATAAAATAACCAAAAGTATGCAAGAGACAATTGATAGCACAAACTACAAAAGAGAAAAGCAAATTGCATACAATAAAAAACACGGTATCACGCCAACAGCAATTAAGAAGTCTTTTGAAAATTCGCTAACGAAGTCTAAACAAGAGGCATATTCGTTTGAAACAGCTGAAAGCCTTGCTGCAGAATCTGAAGTGGAATACCTAACTAAAGCTCAAATTGAAAAGAAAATCCGAGATACTCGTAAAGCGATGGAAAAATCTGCCAAGGAGTTAGATTTTATGATGGCTGCTAAACTTCGTGATAAAATTAAAACGTATCAAAAACAGCTAGAGGAGGTCTGAATATTATAAAATATTCTTTATATATTATAGTCAGTAGTATACTAACAAGAGATTTAATTTTACAATGCTTTTAACGACTTTCATAAAATCTATTTTGTATTTTACCCTTTCTATGATTTCAACTCAAAATATCAATTTAGATAACAAAATAATTCCAGAAAACATTAAAAAAGAGGTAATCGAAGCAATTTCGTATTATCCTGAACTCTATGACACTGCCATAGAGTTTAAATTTAAGAACAATATAAAAAAGTCTACAATGCAAGCTCAACCGAGGTTTGCAAGTTTTTTTAAATCGAAAGAAAACAGGGAATATGTTATTCTAATTAGCAGAAACATTCAAATTGAAGGTGAAAAATTCACCATAGATGATATTCCTTCCGATGTAATAATTGGTTGGATTGGACACGAATTAGGTCATGTTATGGACTATCGCAATAGAACAAATGTTGGAATGCTAATATTTGGGTTGAAATATCTTTTCTCTTCAGCACATATCAAAGAAGTAGAGCGTGCAGCAGATACTTATGCTATTGCTCACGGCATGGGTGATTATATTTTAAAAACAAAGAACTTTATACTCGATAACGCCAATCTTTCAGAGAAATATAAGGACCGAATTCGAAGATTGTACATTTCACCTGAAGAAGTTATGGAACTCATCAACAAAAATAAAGTTGAGGAAGAAATTGAAATAGTTGAAAAAGAAGGTTAGATCCATTTTTAGACTTAAAAGCATCTAGTAAAATGTATGAAATAACAATATAAAATTTCGAAATTAAACTGGCCAAATTTAAAACCAAAACTATTAAATACTAACTTTAAATAATGGATATAGAAAAGGACTATTTAAAACGAGAAATTCAAAAACTCAATTTAGTATTAGTCAGTTTAATTGATAAAATTAGTGGGATTAATTCAAATAACACAAACAACGAAATTAGCAGTATAAATGAAGTTCTAGAAAATGAATTTGACTTATCATTAGAAAAAATAACTAATATTAAAACTGCAGACTTAATAAAACATATATCGACGTTACATGAATCTCATATTGAAAAAATTGCAAAATTAATATATCAGTTTGTGGTTAAAATACAATCTCTTGATTTGGGAGAAAATTATGAATTAAATAAAACTGCTGAAAAAGGAATTATTATAATTGAATTCTTAAACCAAAAATCAAAAATGTTTTCAGTCGAAAGAATGAATATGAAGAAGACGTTACAACTTTATCTATAGGCCATAACATGTTTTTAAACATTAAATAAACATTGCATATTTCCCAATATCGACTATTTGTTATCAAAATTCGTTAAGAAACTATTCGCCTGCCTATACACCCAGTTTCTTTACAAATTCCTCCCATTCCGCAAACTTTTCTTCTCCCATCACCTTTTCCATTTTAACCTGCCCACCTTTCTTTTTATTCTTGGCACTCCATTCTTGAAAAACCTCTAAACTTACTGTAGATACTTTTACCCCTTTTAAAGCTTTCGATCTAGCTACAGCATAATTTTTATTTGCTTCTTTTAAAGCATTATCTAAGGCTTCTGCTAATTTTTCATCGCTAGTTTCAGTATCTGTACCCAAATACCAATGATGATAAAACTCTTCATCTATCTTAACAGCAGCAAGTGTAAATTCAGGAATTTTTATGTCGAATTTCTCTTCCAGTTCACGCAGGGCAACCTCCATTTTATTTACAGATAGTTGTGACCCCACCACATTTAAAAAGAATTTGGTGCGACCTGTAATCTTAATTTCAGCTTTTTCTACATCTGTAAAAGCGATGGTATCACCAATTAAATAACGCCAAGCGCCAGAAACCGTACTTATTATTAAAACATAATCTGTATCAACCTCAACCTCTTCAAGTGTTAATGCAGGAGCATCTTGAGACAGTGACCCATCATCATTGATATAATCTGGGTTAAACGGAACAAATTCAAAATAAATACCATTATCGGTAACTAATTTCATTGAGGTTGTTTCGGGTCTATTCTGAAAAGCTAAAAACCCTTCTGAAGCTAAATAAGTATCAATAATTATAATAGGATGCGCCAGTAGCTGATTAAAACTCTTTTCATAAGGCTGAAAAGCAACACCTCCAGAAGTATATGCTTGTAGGTTTGGCCATATTTCATGTATGTTTTTTGCACCGTGATATTCTATCACTTTTTTCATCATAAGTTCCATCCAAGAAGGAATTCCGCTCAATGCCCCTATATCCCATTCCCGTGCACGCTTAGCTATTGTTTCCACCTTTTCGTCCCAATCTTCCATCTGTGCGATTTCTTCGCCAGGCTTGTAGTATCCGCGAAACCAAAATGGAATATTACTAGCGCTAATCCCGCTAATTTCACCTTCTAAAAACTGGTCTTGTTCTTCTAGGTTAGTACTACTACCCAACATCATTATTTCCTTTTCAAAGAAATCTGATTGTACATCAAAATTTGCTAAAGCACCCACTTGTTTAATCCCTGCATTGCGAATAGCTTCAACCATTTCATCAGTTACAGGAATTTTTTTTGATGTTTTTCCAGTAGTTCCACTACTTCTAGCAAAATATGTAGGTACACCCGGCCAAGTAATATCTTCTAGCCCCTCTTGTGTTTTTACCCACCACTTCTCTTCCATTTGGTGATAGTCGAAATAAGGAACTTTTTTAGAAAATTCCTTCTGTATATCCTCAGCCTCTAAAATTTTAGAAAAGCCATAGTATTTTCCGAAAGCCGTATCCTTAGCCTTTTCAAGTAAATTTTTTAAAACTTCTTTTTGAGATTCTACTTGGGATTTTTCAGAAACTATCGCATCGCGCAAGTCGATAGCAGTCTTGATTATTGAACCTAATATTGCCATATTTTTAGTTTTTTATGAAACTACAATTTTTAAAAAATGTACATATAGAAATTAAATCAATTTTAACCTTTTTAATTTGCCCTTCAGTTATGGTATCTTTACAAAAAATCTATAAATGCATCATCCAGATTCTGTAAGAATTAATAAAGCTATAAGCGATAGTGGCTTCTGCTCACGTCGTGAAGCCGACGCCTTAATCGAAAAAGGGCGCGTAACAATAAATGGCGTAAAAAGTACACTTGGCGATAGGGTTATGCCTAATGATGAAGTACGTGTTGATGGGAAATTAATTAAGGAAAATGAGAATCTTGTTTATATAATGCTCAACAAACCTGTTGGAATTACTTGTACTACCGATACGCGTTATGAAGATAATGTAATAGATTTTGTGAAACATCCTGAACGAATTTTCCCAGTTGGAAGATTAGACAAACCTAGTGAAGGCTTACTTTTACTAACTAATGAAGGAGATATTGTAAATAAAATTTTACGTGCAGGAAACAAACACGAAAAGGAATATATCGTAAAAGTGGACAGACCTGTTACAGATGAATTTATAAAAAGAATGGGGTCTGGAATTCCTATTCTTGATACTGTTACAAAGCGCTGTAAAGTTGAAAGAGTTAGCCGATTTGAATTCAAAATATTCTTAGTTCAAGGTTTGAACAGACAGATTCGCAGAATGTGTGAATACCTTGGTTATGAAGTTGTAGCGCTACAACGAATAAGAATTATGAATTTGGAATTAGGCGACTTACCCATTGGTGAATGGCGTGATCTAACTGAAGAAGAATTAAAAACTTTAAAAGATTCTGTAAAAGACAGCGATGGGCAGCCTAAACCGCATCCTAAAGCCGACTTTGATGAAAAAAGAGCCATAAAGCCCACAAGACGTCGTGAAATAGACAATAAGAAAAGTAAAACTCTTAGAAAAGATAAGCCACAAGCAAGAAAAGATCGCGGTGAAAAAAGAGGTGATTCTAATATTAAAAGTACAGGAGGAAGACGAAGAAGAGGTTAACTAAAAAGCATAAAAAAACCGCGTACCGATTGAGTAGCACGCGGTCATTTTAACTAACTAACCAAATTAAATTTCAATTATGAAATCTCAACCATTCTCTTTAAAACTTTCTTTTCTTCCATTTTAGGCAAAGTAACTTTTAATACTCCATCTTCATAGTTTGCCAAAATATCTTCAACTTTTACATTTTCAGGTAGTTTGAATGATTTTTCAAAACTTCCAAAATTGAATTCTCTTCTTTTATATTGAACTGCATTATCATTTTTCTGCTCTTGTTCTTGAGATTCCTTAACTTCCTTATAAGCAATCTTTAAGGTATCTTCCTCAACCTCAATACTGAAGTTTTCTTTGTGCAAACCTGGTGCAGCCAATTCGATTACAAAATTCGATAAATTTTCGATAATATTTACCGCTGGATTGCTAAAAGTTTCATAATTATTTAATCTATCCAGACGGTTTTCTAAGAATATATTATCTAATAAGTTAGGCAACCACATATTATTGTTATTAACTGTTTTCATAGCGTTATATTGTTTTATTTTTTACTAATTTCAATTACAATTAGTCAATAACAATTCCATTTATAAAAACCAGACAATCTGACTTGTTTTAACTGAATCTAACTGTCTTTTTGTCATTTAAAAACATAATAATGAAGTATTTCATTAACCGACTGTCAACTTTCTTTAATATGCTAGAGGGTAAAATAGCTTTCTACCCTAGTATTTTTGCCTTAGGAGGATTTTTTTTAGCACTAAGCATGATATTTATTGAGCAACAAGGAGTTTCTCAAAAAGTGCTTAAAATATTTCCGATGTTGATGGTAGAGGATGGAGACACCGCTCTTAATGTTCTTAGCACTTGTATTGGCGGATTGATAGCCATGATGACTTTTAGTTTTTCAATGGTAATGCTTTTACTAAGCCAAGCATCTAGCAATTTCTCCCCTCGTCTACTTCCAGGTTTAATTTCGAACAAAACTCATCAAGTTATTTTGGGAGTCTTTTTGGCTTCTATTATATACTGTATTTTCACATTATTTTCCATAGACCCTAGCGAAGACAAATACACCTTGCCTGGAATATCAATTCTAATAGGCGTAATGTTTACCGTACTGTGTTTATTTTCATTTATATTTTTCATTCACAATATTTCCCAAAGCATTCAGATAAATAATATTATGGACGGGATTTATAATAAAGCCACAAAGCGTCTAGAAGAAATTATTGAAAAGGAAGAAGCTTCTTCTAAAATGCTTCCGGAAATATTCCCTGATACTTCCGATTGGCACACCTACAGTTGTTCTAAAAGTGGATATTTCCAAAATATTTCAATCAAAAATATGAATGCATTATGTTTAGAACACGATATCAGAATCTATATTACCATTCCCAAAGGGTTATTTGTATTGAAAAACAACTCCATGTTAAAGGTCAACAAACCAATTGACGACAAATTAGTGGAAGAAATATTTTCGAACATAAACTTTGCTCGAGGAGAATACATTCAAGATAATTACACCCTTGCCTTTAAGCAAATTACCGAAATTGCGGTAAAAGCTATGTCACCAGGAATCAACGACCCAGGAACCGCTATAAATGCCATAGACTACCTAACAGAGCTCTTTGCCCTTCGTTTAAGAAAAAATGATAGAGGTGTTATTATAATTGATGGAAAAATGAATTTAAAAATAGCGATAATTCATTTTGAAGAGCTATTGTACAATGTTATGGCTTCGCTAAGAGCTTATTGTAAGCACGACCCCATAGTTGTACAAAAATTAATAACCATGCTAACCTATTTAGACAAACAATCTATTAGAAATAAGGACTACAACATTGTTGTAAAAAATGAATTAAAAGCCTTGGTTGACGATATGGATTTTAGTTCTGAAAAAGATAGGAACAAGATGGTTTCGTTAGCTAACCTGGATTTAAAATCATAAAAAAACCTCTCATCTGTTAAGATGAAAGGTTTTATATAACTAAAGATTAGGCAAATAAATTAAGACAATACTTCCTTAACTTTATCTGCAGCTTCTTGGAATTCAATAGCACTCTGAACATCTAAACCACTATTGTCTATTAATTCTTTTGCGATATCTGCGTTTGTCCCTTGTAGACGAACAATAATTGGCACATTAATAGTTCCCATATTATTATAAGCATCAACAATACCTTGGGCTACACGGTCGCAACGAACGATACCACCAAATATATTTACTAAGATTGCTTTTACGTTAGGGTCTTTCAAAATTAATTTGAATGCTGCTTCAACGCGCTCTGCGTTTGCAGTACCTCCAACATCTAAGAAGTTAGCAGGCTCACCACCAGCTTGTTTAATCAAGTCCATAGTAGCCATTGCAAGACCAGCACCGTTAACCATACATCCAACATTACCATCAAGATCTACGTAGTTAAGACCTTTTTCTTGAGCTTCAACCTCTACTGGATTTTCTTCACGCTTATCGCGCATTTCCATATAATCTTTATGACGATACATTGCGTTATCATCAAGACTTACCTTAGCATCAACAGCAATAATTTTATCATCACTAGTTTTTAAAACTGGGTTAATCTCAAATAGAGATGAATCTGATTCGTTATAAGCTCTATAGAGTGCAGAAACGAATTTTGTCATTTCTTTAAAAGCTTTTCCACTCAATCCTAAGTTAAAAGCAATTCTTCTTGCTTGGAATCCTAAAAGACCAACAGCAGGATCAATTTCTTCAGTAAAGATTAAATGTGGAGTTTCTTCGGCTACAGTTTCAATATCCATTCCACCTTCTGTAGAATACATAATCATGTTTCTACCTGTAGAACGATTTAAAAGAACGCTCATATAGTATTCTTCGGGCTCACTATCTCCAGGGTAATAAACATCTTCAGCAATTAAAACTTGGTGCACCTTTTTTCCTTCTGCAGAAGTTTGAGGAGTGATAAGGTTCATACCTATTATACTTCCAGCAATTTCTTCAACCTCTTGAAGGTTTTTTGCAAGTTTTACTCCGCCACCTTTTCCACGGCCACCAGCATGAACCTGAGCTTTAATTACATGCCAGCTAGTTCCAGTGTCTTCGGTAAGTTTTTTTGCAGCTGCAACAGCTTCTGCTGGAGTAGTTGCTACGATTCCGCGTTGTATTTCAACGCCAAAACTGTTTAGTATTTCTTTTCCTTGGTATTCGTGTAAGTTCATAGTTGCGATTTTGTTCCTACTGCATTTTATCAGCAGGCTTGATTTATGGTTTGCAAAAATAACAAATGTAACAAGAATGCCCTAATGTTTTTTAAGGCTTTCCTTCTTGATGTAAAATTAAATTGAAAATTAATACTTTTCAAATATTTAGCCTCAGTTACAAACTATCCATATATATAACATTTCAGAAAGCAATTTGTTGAAAAATAGACTCAAATAATGAAAGATAAATAATTATTACAATTGAAAAGTTTATAGTTTTTAAAAAAAATAGTTAAAAAAACCGCAAATTGTAATTAATAAATCTATATTTGCATCTTATATTAATTATTTTATTTAAATACAATGAACAAAGGAACAGTAAAATTCTTCAACGACACCAAAGGTTTCGGTTTTATCACTGAAGAAGGAAACAACAAAGAACATTTTGTACACGTTACAGGACTTATCGACGAGATTCGCGAAGGTGACGAAGTAGAATTTGATCTTCAAGAAGGAAGAAAAGGATTAAATGCGGTTAACGTAAAAGTACTATAATATACTTATCACTTTTTAAGACAATAAACCTCGCTTTTAGCGGGGTTTTTTTTGCTCAAAACTTTCCTAACTTGATTTAAAGTGAAATAAACATTACCAATTGCCAAATAAATTCTTTTTTATTGTAATTTTAAGATTCCATTAAATTTCAATTACAATATGAAAAACACTACCCTATTTTTACTAGCACTGTGTTTGCTGACTTTTCAGCTCAATGCACAAGACACAAATCGAGAAGAAGAACGGAGAGAGGCAAAAATTTTAAATGAGCCGTCCTCCATTTCTTTAGAAGAACTTATCAAACAAAAAAATGACACCTATGTAATCACTAAACAACACGTAAGTAGTATTAGCGGTGTTCATCACATCTATTTACGTCAAGCCATAAACGGAATAGAAGTTTACGGCACAGAATCTAGCATTCACATTGACAAGAATGGAAAGGTTTTAGTAGCACACAATAAGTTTTTAGCAGATATTCAAGCTACCTTAAAAAGTAATGCTCAAGGAATTTCTGCAAAACAAGCAATTACTTCTGTAGCCAGACAAATGAACTACAAAATTGGCAATCTGCAAGAAGTAAAAAGCATCGGCGGTAAAAATAAGGCTGCAGTTTTTAATAAAGCAGATATTTCTTCAGAAGACATTCCTGTTAAACTGATGTATTATTACAGACAAGGGATAGGTACTCAATTAGTTTGGGAGCTTTCCGTATCTGAAACTACGTCATCAGACTGGTGGAATTTCCGCGTTGATGCTTCAACAGGAAATATTATTGATAAAGACAATTGGACTTTATACTGTAATATATTAGGGGATCACGAAGACCACATTCACGCTGCTGAAAACTCAGCGCCTTTTGTTGGACCGATGAATGAGCCTTATAATTACAACAATACAAATTCTTCAACTACTACAATGGCTCCAGCAGCAAGCTATAGAGTATTTGCTATGCCTGTAGAAAGTCCAAATCACGGAACCCGTACCTTAGTTACAAACCCAGAAAACCTAACTGCATCCCCTTACGGATGGCATGACATTAGCGGTAATAATACTGCTGATTACACCAATTCTCGTGGTAATAACGTTGATGCATATGACGATGACAATGCAAACAACCAGCCAGACAACAAATACGCATTTAGCCCGGGTGGTAATTTAATTTTTGATTTCCCATTAAATACCAACTACAGTAATAGTGACCAATCAGAGAACGCTGCAATTACAAACCTTTTTTATTGGAACAATATTATCCATGACGTAACTTATCAATATGGTTTTGATGAAGCTAGTGGAAATTTCCAACACAATAATTATGGAAAAGGTGGAATAGGCAATGACCGCGTTAATGCAGAAGCCCAAGATGGATCGGGAACATGTAACGCAAACTTCGCGACTCCCCCAGACGGAAACAGACCTCGTATGCAAATGTATGTTTGTGATAACAGAGATGGGGATTTAGACAATATGGTAATTGTTCATGAATATGGTCATGGTATTTCTAATAGATTAAGCACCTTAGGCGGACAAGAACAAATGGGTGAAGGATGGAGTGACTATTATGGATTAATGCTTACTATGCAAAGCGGAGATTCTGGACCTGACTCTAGAGGTGTTGGAACTTGGTTAATTGGTGAAGGTCCTAATGGCCCAGGAATTAGAACCCATCCTTACAGTACAAATTTTGCAATTAACCCTCACACTTACGATGATATTAAATCAGAAGTTGCACCACACGGAGTAGGCTCTGTTTGGACCGCAATGCTTTGGGAAATGACATGGGAGCTAATTGCTGTACACGGATTCGATACAGATTTTTATAATGGAAGTGGTGGAAACAATATCTCTTTAGCCTTAGTAACAGAAGCGCTTAAACTACAACCAAGCAATCCTGGTTTTGTGGACGGTCGCGATGCTATTTTAGCAGCAGATATGGCATTATATGGTGGAGAAAACCAATGTGCAATTTGGGATGCGTTCGCCAGAAGAGGACTTGGTTATAGCGCTATTCAGGGCTCATCAAGCAGTAAAACAGATGGAACTGAAGCATTTGATTTACCACCAAACTTTTCAAGTTTAAATGTAATAGATGAAGTATGTCTATCAGACGGAGTTCAAACTGGTCTTTCAGGTGGTAACCCTGCAGGAGGAGTTTATAGTGGACCTGGAGTAACAGATGACGGAAACGGAACAACCTTTACATTCGACCCAAGTGTTGGAGGTCCTGGATTGGTAACGGTGACTTATGCCGTAGATGATTTCTGTACTGGAGACCCAACTACAATTACAGATGAAATTAATGTAACAAATGAACCTCCTGTAATTATTTGCATGGGATCAGGTGGAGTGCCAATGACAGGCTCAAAATCTAGCTCACCTGGTGTTGCAATCCCTGATGGTAATACAAGTGGGGTTACAGTAACAATGGATGTAACTGAAGATGTTACAATAACCGATTTAGATGTAGATTTAAACATAACACATAGTTGGGTAGGAGACTTAATTGTTAGTATAAAATCTCCAGCAGGTACCACAGCTGTAATTGTTGATAGACCAGGAAGAACAAATTCGGGGTACGGTTGCTCTGGAGATGATATTGTTGCTACCCTTGACGATGAAGCTGCTACCTCTGTAGAAAATGAATGTTCGAGTTCAACACCAACTATTAATGGAACTTTTAAACCAAACAATCCATTGTCAGTTTTTGATGGTGAAAGCACTTTAGGAACATGGGAACTTAAAGTTTCGGATGTTGCGGGTGGTCTTACTGGTACACTAAACACTTGGGCAATAGATTACGATTATGAAATAGACGCTCCTGTATTAGATGTTACACTTGACGGTACCGGAAATGCTACTATAAATGCAGAAGCATTATTATACGACGTTACTGTTGAATGTGGTAGTTACACTGTACTTGCTGGAGACCCATTAGCTCCAACGGTAAGCTTTAGCTGTGCAGATGTTGGCCTAAATACAATTTTAGTTGAAGTAACAAATGACAGTGGAGCTAGCTCTACTTGTTCTGCAGTGGTTAATGTTATTGGTAATGGCGGTGGCGGTCCACTTCTTTGCCCAGGTGATATCACACAAGATAACGACCCAGGGGTTTGTGGCGCAGTTGTTACTTATACAGTAGACTCACCGGCAGGTTGCGGTGGTTCAGGAACTATTACACAAACTGCAGGTTTAGCAAGTGGAAGCACATTCCCTATAGGAACTACCGTTAACACTTTTGAATACGACGACGGAATCAATCCGATAGAAACTTGTTCTTTTTCTGTAACTATAAATGATACTGAAGCTCCTACAGCAGTTTGTCAGAATATTTCTGTACAATTAGACGCTTCCGGAAATGCAACTATTACAGCTGCAGATGTTGACGGAGGCTCTAGTGATAATTGTGCTGTTGATACATTAAGTATTTCAACTAGCTCATTTACTTGCGCAGATATAGGTACAAATAATGTTACACTAACCGTAACAGATGCAAGCGGAAACACAAGTACATGTGTAGCCGTTGTAACAGTTACCGATGACCTTCCTCCTACTATTACGTGTCCTTCAAACCAAACAGTTGATACTGATCCTGGAAATGAATTTTACGTATTGCCTGATTACTTTGGAACTGGAGAAGCAACAGCTGTAGATAATTGTACATCTCCTGTTACTATTACTTCTCAGAATCCTGCGGCAGGAACACAGCTTCCTGAAGGAGTTCACACAATCACGTTAACTGCTGAAGACGAGTATGGAAACGATGCTACCTGTACGTTTGAACTTACTGTTAATGAAGTTTTAGGTATTGGTGATAACAACTTAGATTCGGATAGTATACAAATGTATCCTAACCCGACTACGCACTCTATTACCTTAGGAAAATCAACAAGTCTTTCTCTTGAAAACTTGAAGATATTCGACTTAAGAGGAAGAGTAATTAAAACAATCGATCTTAGAAATATGGGAGCTGAAAAAGTTATCGATGTTTCTGAATTGGCCTCAGCGACATATTTTGTAATCATACAAGGTAAAGATGGTCAAGTAATAAAAAGACTTATTAAAGAATAAGTCTATAATTAACCTAAAAACAAAACCCTTCCGAAATAAATCGGAAGGGTTTTTGCTTTTTAAAATATTTAATAAGAAGGCTAAAAGCTAGCTACTTCCTTTTTTGCAGTTTGAAATTCTTCAACCATTTCTTTTAATATTACTCCAGCTGGTTTAATATCGTGGATCAGTCCAGAAACCTGTCCTATTTCCAATTCACCTTCAACTAAATCTCCCTCAAACATTCCACGTTTTGCACGAGCCCTACCCAAATGTTTGGCAAGCTCTTCTTTAGTAGGATTCGTTTTATACAACTCCATAACACTTTCAAAGAATTCATTCTTAAGCATTCTTACTGGAGCCAACTCTTTTAAAGTAAGTTGGGTATCTCCTTCTTTTGCGTCTACAACCATTTGTTTAAACGCATGATGTGACGAAGCTTCATCCGATGCCACAAAACGACTACCTACCTGTACCCCATCTGCACCTAAAACCATAGTAGCAAGCATAGCGCGACCTGTAGCAATACCTCCAGCAGCTATTAATGGAATCTGCAATTGTTCCTTTACCATTGGAATTAAAGTAAGTGTAGTGGATTCTTCACGACCATTATGACCTCCTGCTTCAAAACCTTCTGCTACAACGGCATCTACTCCTGCTTCTTGTGCTTTTAAGGCAAACTTTACACTACTAACAACGTGTACTACGGTAATCCCGTTTTCTTTAAGTTTAGAAGTATATGTCTTTGGATTTCCAGCCGATGTAAAAACTATTTTAACCCCTTCTTCAATTATTATATCAATAATTTTTTCAATATCAGGGTAAAGCATTGGCACATTAACACCAAATGGTTTGTCTGTGGCTTTTTGACATTTTATTATGTGTTCCCGAAGTACTTCAGGATACATTGAACCTGCTCCTAAAAGACCTAGTCCACCTGCATTAGAAACAGCACTAGCCAAACGCCAACCACTATTCCATATCATCCCACCTTGAATAATTGGATATTCAATTTTGAAAAGCTCTGTAATTTTATTCTGCACTATTTTTTTATGATTTTGTAACTTGTTGTCTTGTTGTTTGAAGTTATAGATGCAATATACATCCCTGAAGTTAGGTTAGATAAGTCAATGCGATTATTACTAGCCGCAATATTAGTTTGAAGTATTTTTTCACCTAAAACATTATACAATACAAATACAGCATTTTCTGCAGTTTTAGGAAATGAAATATTTACTTCAGTAGTAACCGGGTTTGGATATAAAGCAAATTGATTTTCTTGAAGTTCTTGTTCGTTCACTTTAAGTAATAGTGTGCTTAATGCTTCTCCAAAATTTGGAATTCCATAACCCATTAAATCTGTAGGATTGTTATACAAATGTGCAGACTCACGAATTGCTTGCATAACTACATCGTTTTTTAAAGTAGGAACAGCACTCCATAAAGATGCCACAGCTCCAGCAATTATAGGAGAACTAAAAGAAGTTCCATTAGAAGTTAATGGATCTCCCCAATAATCCGTGGTTTCTCCAAATCTATCTACAACAGCTGTATTAGCTCCTTGAGCCATTACATCAGGCTTTACTAGTCCGGCTGAATTTGGACCGTAAGAACTGAAATAAACATAATTTTCATTTGCATCAACCGCGCCTACAGTGAAAGAACCTGGCGCATCTGCAGGAGTTCCCACATAACCAAAGCCAGAACCGTCGTTACCAGCAGAAGTAACTGTAATCATACCTTTATCAAAAGCTATATTAGCTCCGCGAGCTGCAATAGTAGTTTCTCCATCTAAATCTGAATATTGATGAGTATATGCTGGTTTGTCATAATCCTGGTAACCTAAAGAAGTATTACTCACGTATACCCCTAAGCTATCGGAACGCTCCAATGCTTCAACCCAATACGCCTCCTCAGCAGGAGATTCTTCACTATCATCCTCTGTAATAAATAAGTAATAAGAAGCATTTGGCGCAGTACCTACAAATTCATTTGTAACCACCGCAGCTGCATCACTTAAGGTTAAAGCTCCGTGACCACCTGTTCCATTTGGACTCTCCACACGAGCAACAAAATCATAATACCCAAGTAATCTTCCTTCATCACGCATATGAGCATAAGCAGGGTTGTATAATACATTAGGATATCCATTATCCATAAATGCTACAGCAATATTTTGACCCGTAAAATCTTCTTGATGCAAAACATCAACACCAATCATTTCAGACTGATTCTCAGCATTCCCATAATTATAAACTACTCTTAACTGCTCTTCTTGATCTATTTTATTCTGTAAAGACCTAAACTGTCTTTCAAATTCTCTAGGTCCAGGTCTGTTCATACTTTTATCAGCATATTCAATGTCCGAAACAAATGAAAGATTTAAAAGATTATTGATATTTGTTAAAGTTCCTCGAACATAAACAGCATTTAACCATTTTGATTTTGCAAGAACTGTAATACCTGTTGCAGCTTCTATCTGTGCTTTTTGCACTTCATTTAAAGGAACATCCCGTTCATCAATAGCAATACCTTGTGCTAATTTTCTATTTATTGCCGCTGTAGTTAAAATAGTTGCTGGGTCTGCCAATGCAGCCGAAACCACCGAAGGATCCTTAGGTTCTAAAAAAACTAAGGCATCTTCTAACTGTGCAAAACTTAGGGTTGATACAAATGCAAATACTAATAATAGGAATAATTTTTTCATATAATATTTTTAAGAGATAACACCACTGCCAAGTAACTCAGCTCCATTATACCAAGCCACAAATTGACCTTCTGTAATAGCAGATTGAGGATTATCAAAGATAATATAAAGTCCTGAATGCGTACAGTGCAAAGTTGCTTTTTCTAATGGCTGTCTATAGCGAATACGAGCCATAACTTCCATTTTTTCATCTTCTTGAAGCTTTAAATCTTCACGAACCCAATGAACTTCTTCATCCTTTACAAAAAGTCCGCGTCTATAAAGTCCTGGGTGACTTTTACCCTGCCCTGTATAAATAATATTTTCTTCAACGTCTGTGTCTATCACAAATAATGGCTCTTTGGTACCACCAACTGCTAAACCTTTTCGTTGCCCTTTAGTAAAATAATGCGCTCCATTGTGAACCCCAACTTCTTTACCATCAGTTTTTGAATACTTGTGTTTTGCTGAAAGAAATTCAAGTTCTTCCATTTCAGAAGTAAACTCTGGAGTTTCTACTTTATATTCAGGCAATGTTGCTGGAACTTCAACAATTATTCCATCTTTAGGAGCTAATTTTTGCTGAAGGAAATCTGGTAATCTCACTTTTCCTATAAAACACAAGCCCTGAGAATCACGTTTTTCAGCAGTGATAAGATTTTGTTCGGCTGCAATTTTTCTAACTTCTGGCTTTAATAATTCACCAATTGGAAATAATGTTTTGGATAGTTGTTCTTGCGAAAGTTGACACAAAAAGTAAGACTGATCTTTATTAGGATCTTTCCCTGCTAGTAAATGATGAATTTCTTTTTCAACGCCATTCTCTTCACTTATTGAAGTTGTTTTTCTGCAATAATGTCCAGTTGCGACAAAATCTGCTCCCAACCCCAGCGCTATTTTCATAAACACATCAAATTTAATTTCGCGATTACAAAGCACATCTGGGTTTGGAGTACGTCCCATTTGGTATTCACGGAACATATAATCTACAATTCGCTCTTTGTATTCTTCACTTAAATCTACAGTTTGAAATGGTATTCCTAATTTCTCTGCAACAAGCATGGCATCGTTACTGTCTTCTAACCAAGGACACTCATCTGAAATAGTTACAGAATCGTCGTGCCAATTCTTCATGAAAAGACCAATAACTTCATAGCCTTGTTCTTTTAATAAATAGGCTGCTACACTAGAGTCTACACCTCCGCTTAATCCTACTACAACACGTTTTTTCATGGGTATTTTTGAAAGAAACTATCACCTTTAATGGCCATAGTTTTTGGATGTGCAAAGATACAATTACTATGCCCGAAATTCAAACTGCAAATACAGTGACTTTAAACAATTTTAAAAGGCTTTTATTACAATCTGAAATTAACGTATCTTTAAAACCTGAGCCCACATAAATCGGCTATTTTTGTTCAAAATCTTTCATAAAGCACATGCCAATTAAATCTATTCCTTATAAAGAGACCGGTTATTTTTCTAAACTTATCTGCGACTATTTAGCAGAAGAAAAATCATTAATTCCTTTTTATAATCGTTTTCCAAACTTGGAGAACTTCAAACTTCAAATTGAAGAGAAACAAAATAGTTTTAATATTCGTCAAAGACGGTTATTGTCTAAACAGATTATGTTGCAATACGGGTATAACTCTATATCCCAAGCTACATTAACCAACCTAGACTTGCTTAAAGAAAACACTACTTTTACCATAACAACTGGGCATCAACTCAACCTTTTTACCGGACCACTATATTTTCTTTACAAAATATATTCAACGATAAACTTATGTGAAAAGCTAAAGGAGCACTATCCTAATTTTAATTTTGTTCCCGTTTATTGGATGGCAACAGAAGATCACGACTTTGAAGAGATAAACTATTTTAATACTTACAAAGACAATAATACTTCTAGGTTAGAAAAGGTTAAATGGGATAGAAATTCTTCTGGTGCTGTTGGAGAATTAAATACTGAAGGCCTAAACAAAGTTTTTGAAAAATTAAAAACACAATTTGGCAACAGTGAAAATGCTAAAGAGCTTCTTAAATATTTTTCTGACGCTTATTTAAAAAATGACAATTTAGCTGATGCCACTCGACACTTAGCCAATACATTGTTTTTTGAATCTGGATTAGTAATTGTTGATGGCAATGATGAAGTTTTAAAGAAACATTTCATTCCTTATGCTGAAAAAGAAATAAATGAAAACTTAAGTTTCAAAAAAGTTTCTGAAACCACTAAAAAACTAACAGACTTAGGTCATTCAGAACAGGTACATCCTAGAGAGATTAATTTATTTTACTTAAATAAGAATATTAGAGAACGTATCATTGAAAGTGAAGGTGATTTTTACGTGAATAACACTGAAATCTCATTTTCTAAGGAGGAGATTTTAGCCGAAATAAATGATAACCCACAATGCTTTTCACCAAACGCCTTACTACGACCATTGTATCAAGAAGCCGTTTTACCAAACCTCTGTTATATTGGTGGAGGCGGCGAACTAGCGTATTGGTTTCAATTGAAAGATTATTTTAATGAAGTAAAAGTTCCATTTCCTATTCTTTTATTGAGAAATTCAGCTTTAATAACTCCTAAAAAATTATTGGAAGAGCTAGAAACATATGACGTTTCTGTTAAAGATTTATTTCTTCCACAACAAGAGTTAATAACCAAGCACGTTCATAAAATTTCAGATATTGAAATTGATTTTTCTAAACAAAGAGAATTTTTAAAACAACAATTTAAAGATTTATATGTGCTAGCTGAAAAAACGGACAAGTCGTTTCTTGGTGCTGTTGCTGCTCAAGAGAAAAAACAACTTAACGGGTTAGATAAACTTGAATCTAGATTACTAAAAGCTCAAAAAAGAAAACTTTCTGAGAAATTAAACCCTGTAAAAAACATTCAAGATACTCTTTTCCCAAAAGGAAGTTTACAAGAGAGAAACCTAAATTTTTCAAACTTCTATTTAGATAATGGGGAAGAAATATTAGACATCATTAAAGAGAATTTAGATCCTTTAAATTTATCTTTTACAATTATTGAAGTTTAAGTTTCAACTTCACAAGAAACACAAAAACCCATCTTTAAATCTATAAAGATGGGTTTTTTTAATAAAGTTATATTATGTGATTTATTTGAAGAACGAATCCACAAATTCAATCTTATTAAATACCTGAAGATCTTCCATCCCTTCACCCACTCCAATATATTTTACTGGAATTTGAAATTGGTCGCTTATACCAATAACAACTCCACCTTTTGCAGTACCGTCAAGTTTAGTAACCGCTAGAGAGGTAACTTCGGTTGCAGCTGTAAATTGTTTAGCCTGTTCAAATGCATTTTGCCCAGTAGAACCATCTAAAACTAATAGCACATCGTGAGGCGCATCTGGAATAACCTTCTGCATTACACGTTTTACTTTAGTAAGCTCGTTCATTAAGTTTACTTTATTGTGAAGACGCCCTGCTGTATCTATAATTACAACATCAGCATTTTGATTTACTGCACTTTGCAAGGTATCAAAAGCGACACTGGCAGGATCACTGCCCATACTTTGTTTAACGATAGACACATCAGTTCTATCAGCCCATATTTGTAATTGATCAATCGCTGCAGCACGAAAAGTATCGGCAGCACCTAAAACTACTTTCTTACCTGCTTTTTTAAATTGATAAGCCAATTTCCCAATGGTAGTAGTTTTACCTACACCGTTTACACCAACAACCATAATAACGTATGGTTTTTTATCTTGTGGTATTTCAAATTCGGAAGCGTTACCAGAATCTATTTCACTTAAAAGCCCGGCAATTTCTTCGCGAAGAATTTTATTTAGCTCATCCGTACCTAAGTATTTATCCTTAGCAACTCGCTCTTCAATTCTTTCAATTACTTTTAAGGTAGTATTTACACCAACATCACTAGAAACCAATACCTCTTCAAGATTATCTAAAACCTCATCATCAACCTTGCTTTTTCCGGCTACAGCTTTACTAAGCTTATCGAAGAAAGATGTTTTAGTTTTTTCTAGTCCTTTATCAAGTGTTTCTTTTTTCTCCTTGGAGAATATCCTTTTAAATATACTCATGGTTTCCGTGGTCGGTTAAAGGTTATAAATTTATGCCATTATTAGCTCAATTATATACCTGACTATTTTTTAAATAACAAAAATACGAAAAGCCACCTTCGTAAAAAAGTGGCTTTAACTCAATATTTTAATCTGGTTATTTTTTGTTTAACCAGTCGTTTACCATTTCTGGAGACATAATAGCCTCAGTAAATGTATATGCTCCTGATTTTTCCGATTTAACCATTTTAATAGCTTTGGTTAAACGTTTTGAACCTGTCTGTAACGATGCTACTGATTTCTTTGCCATTTTATCTCTTATTTAATCTCTTTATGAACCGTCATTTTCTTAAGAATTGGGTTGAATTTCTTCAACTCCATTCTATCCGGTGTATTCTTTTTGTTTTTGGTAGTGATGTAGCGAGAAGTTCCTGGCTTACCAGATTCCTTATGCTCAGTGCACTCCAAAATTACTTGTACTCTATTTCCTTTTTTAGCCATTGTAATAGACTTTATTGATTATTGCAATTATTTAGTTAAAAAGCCTTTTTCACGCGCTTCTTTCATAACCGCAGAAATACCTTTTTTATTGATATCTTTAATAGCAGAAGCTGAAACTCTAAGTGTTACCCACTTATCTTCTTCTGGTATATAAAAACGCTTTTTAAGCAAATTTACATCAAACTTACGTTTGGTTTTATTCATCGCGTGCGACACGTTATTTCCAACCATCGCTTTCTTTCCGGTAAGTTCACAAACTCTTGACATTTCCTTAACTTTATTAGTTATTTTAAAACAGGGTGCAAATTTAAGTAATTCTTTCGTGTTGTACAACAAAAGGAAATTAGTTTTTTGAAATTTCTTTTAATAACATCTCAAAAGATTTGTTTGCCGCCTTTGTAATCACACGATAGCGATCATTTCCGAAATTAAATTTTTCTGAAAAAACTTCGTTTCGAGATGCTATTGCAATGCAAACTGTTCCAACTTCATCTGCTCCATCCCCTTTTGTTGGTCCTGCAATTCCTGTTGTGGCAATTGCGTAATCTGTATCAAATAACCTACACGAATTTAAAGCCATACTTTCAGCAACTTCAACACTTACAACTGAAAATTCTTCAATAAGTGAAGCCGGCACACCTAAAACCTTTGTCTTTAATTCTGTTTTATACGGAATAATACTTCCTAAGAAAAAAGATGAAGCTCCAGGCTCCGCAGTTATCTGGCTTGCAATCGTCCCTCCTGTACAACTTTCTGCTAAGCTTAATGTTCGTTGCTTTTCATTTAAAATATGTGCAATCTTTCCAACTATAGTCGTTTCATCTTCAAAACCTATAGCAATATCCGAAAGCATATCAGATAAAACTTCCATTCGGGAATCTATACTTTCTTTTAAAGCATTTTCGTCGGTACCACTGGATGATAGTCGTAAACGTACTTTTCCTAATGAAGGCAAATACGCTAGTCTTATATTTTCAGGTAAATTATTTTCCCAATCTGCAATTCTATCTGCAACAGCACTTTCACCCATTCCATAGGTAAGTAGTGTTTTGTGGTAAATAAATGGCCTATTAAAGCGTTCTATTACTAGAGGCAAAACTTGATCCTTTAACAAATTTTTCATTTCGTAGGGCACGCCTGGCAATGAAACAAAAACAGTTTTATCCTTCTCCATCCACATTCCAGGTGCGGTTCCATAGTAGTTCATTAAAACTTTTGCTTTAGAAGGAACGAGTGCCTGTTGAATATTTGACGGCAAAGGCTCCCCTAGCTGATAGTTTTTAAATAATTGCTTAATATTTTCAACTATCTCTGAATCTTCAACCAACGTATCATCAAAATAATCACAAAAAGTACGTTTGGTAATATCGTCTTTAGTAGGGCCAAGTCCTCCAGTAACAATAATTAAATCGGCGTGTTTTTTAGCGTCTTCAAAAGCTTGCAATATATGCTCTCGATCGTCCTGAACCGAAGTAATTTGATACACTTTTACCCCTATCTTATCAAGCTCTTTCGAAATAAAAGCCGAATTTGTATCTACAATTTGACCAATGAGAATTTCATCTCCTATGGTTATAATCTCTGCTAGCATTTACATTGTTTTTTTAAAAGCACAACTTCCTTTGACAATTTTGAAGATTATGTCAGAATAATATTCCTTTACTTTATTTTTATTGAAAACATTTCTTTTTCTTCGATATACCCCTGTAAAACATCATCTACAGAAACAGGCCCAACACCTGATGGTGTACCTGTGAAAATAACATCTCCAATTTTTAAAGTGAAGTATTTTGAAGTATTTTCGATTAAGGCATCTATTTTCCACATCATCTGCTTTGTGCTGCCTTGTTGAACAACCTCTCCATTGCGTTTTAAACTGAAGGGTAAATCGTCAATATCTTCAATCTCATTTTTTGATATAAAATTTCCAATTACAGCCGAACCATCAAATGCCTTCGCTTTTTCCCAAGGAAGACCATCGCTTTTTAGTTTCTTTTGTAAATCTCTCGCTGTGAAATCAATACCCAAACCTATTTCATCGTAGTATTTATGCGCAAACTTACGATCTATATGCTTCCCTATTCTATTGATTTTCACCAACACTTCAACTTCATGATGAACTTCATTTGTAAATTCAGGAATGTAAAATGGTTGCTTTTTTAATAGTATAGCCGAATCTGGTTTTAAAAACAATATTGGCTCATCAGGAACAACATTATCTAGTTCCTTAATATGTTCTGTGTAATTTCTTCCTACGCAGATTATTTTCATATTTTAAAAATTATTATTTGAAAGTAGAAATACTGTCAGTTATCAAAAGAGATGGTTTTCTTAAAGTTTTGTATTCAATTTCTGAAGTCTAATACGTGTAAGCACTTTTTTGGTGTACAATGGAAAATCGGCATTAAGCAACCAACCGAAATAACCAGAATCTTTATCTAATATTTCAGTTACTAACTTACCTTTATACTTTCCGAATGAAAAAACCTCTTCTCCATTCTCATCATAACTTATATATCCCGCAAAATCTGCATGGTCCTTATGAGAACTAAAATCTGCTAAGGAAGCTATATCATTCTCCAAGTCTGGATAACGCTCTAGTTGCGCCTTTAAAACCTCGTAGGTGGCATTTGTATCGGCAGCGGCACTATGAGCATCTAGAAGGTCTTTGTTACAGTAAAATCTATATGCTGCTTCTAATGTTCTCTTTTCCATTTTATGGAAGATGGTCTGAACGTCAACTGCAAGGGCTTTTTTCAAATCAAAGTCTATTTCTGCACGAAGCAACTCTTCAGCAAGCAGTGGAATATCGAATCTATTTGAGTTAAATCCACCAAGGTCACTATCTTTTATCAATCCATAAACTTTTGGTGCAAGATCTTTAAATGTAGGTTCGTTAGCAACCATTTCATCGCCAATTCCGTGTATAGCGGTAGATTCTGGCGGAATAGGCATTCCTGGGTTTACACGCCAAGTATGACTTTCTTTATTCCCATTTGGAAATACTTTTAGGATTGCAATTTCAACAATTCTGTCTTTAGCTACATTTACACCTGTGGTTTCAAGATCGAAAAAACAGATTGGTTTTTTTAGGTTCAGTTCCATTTTTTTATTTTAAAAAAGTAAAGATACTTCTTATTGAAGTTTTGAAAGAATTTATAAAAAAGAAAAGGGGGATTTTGAATACAAAATCCCCCTTTACCGTATTGTTTATCTCAATTAAATCTCACGATTTACATCCCAATCTTCTAGGTAATCTGCAACACGCTTTACAAATTGCCCTCCTAATGCACCGTTTACAACTCTGTGGTCGTAACTATGCGACAAGAACATCTTGTAACGTATTCCAATAAAGTCACCTTCTGGAGTTTCTATTACAGCAGGTACTTTTCTAATTGCTCCAAGAGCTAAAATACCTACTTGTGGTTGATTAAGGATTGGTGTTCCCATAATGCTACCAAATGTTCCAACGTTAGTAACTGTATAAGTACCACCTTGGATGTCGTCTGGTTTAAGCTTGTTTTCACGAGCACGTACTGCAAGGTCGTTTACAGCCTTACTCATTCCAAGCAAGTTTAACTGATCTGCATTTTTAATTACAGGAACAATTAAATTTCCATCAGGTAAGGCAGCAGCCATACCTAAGTTTATATTTTTTCTTTTGATAATCTTATCACCATCTACGGCAATATTCATCATTGGAAAGTCTTTTAGCGCTTTCGCTACAGCCTCCATAAATATTGGAGTAAAAGTTAAGTTTTCACCTTCGCGCTTAGCAAATGATGCTTTTACTTTATTTCTCCAATTCCAAACATTAGTAACATCACATTCTACAAATGACTGTACGTGTGCAGATGTTTGAACACTTTCAACCATATGATGGGCAATTAATTTACCCATTCTAGACATTTCAATTATCTCATCACCACCATTTACCGATATCGGAGTTTTAGCTTTTGGAGCTTCTTTTGCCGCAGGAGCTGCAGGAGCTGTAGTTGCAGCAGCTTGTGTTGGAGCAACAGTTTTAGCAGAAGAACGGTTTTCTACGTAGGCAAGAATGTCATTTTTAGTAACTCGGCCGTCTTTACCAGTTCCAGATATACCATCTAACTCTGCTTGTGAAATACCTTCAGCAGCAGCAATATTCTTCACTAAAGGAGAATAAAAACGATCGCCAGTATTTTCAATAGGAGTATGAGTTTCTTGTTTTGCAGCTTCAAATTGCTTTTCAACTTCTTTTACAGCTTGTTCAGGTGTTGAATCGGCAGTAGCTTTTGAAATATTTTCAGTTTTTGGAGTTTCATCAGCCCCTCCTTCGGTTTCAATAATAGCAATGGTTTGTCCCACTTGCACAACATCATCTACATCAAATAGTTTTTCAACTAACACACCATCTACCTCACTGGGAACTTCGCTATCCACTTTATCGGTAGCGATTTCTAGCACTGCCTCATCAGCTTCAATAGTATCACCTACTTCTTTTAGCCAGTTTGTTAAGGTTGCTTCTGCAACACTTTCGCCCATTTTGGGTAGTTTCAATTCAAATTTTGCCATAATATAATTTCAATATCGAATTTGGAAGGCGCAAGCCTTATTTTAAAAACGTTGCAAAATTAGTCAAAATTTGCTCGTCTTCTGTTTCAAATTTCTTAAAAAACTACTACACCACCTTTTTCATCACTTTGGTCGCTCCCAATTATAAAGTTACAACCTCGCGGTTTTATCCTAAAATGGTTGCCTTTTCCTTTCAATTGTTTCATCAACCGAAAGATTTCACCATTTGTAACATAGTCATTATCAAAAACTAACAAGCTATTTTTTAAAACAACCTGCTCATGAACATTTTTTGATGCCATTTGAAAATGCAGCTTCATTTTATCTGAAAGCTTTTCAATTAAATCAACATTTTCAGTAAAAATATAATGTTTTTCTAGCTGTAAATTTTCTTTGTTTTTATTACTTGAGGTGAATCTATATGCATTTTTTGCAAGGGCAACCCCAAGAGAAACCGAGTTTTTAAGCAATGCATTATTATTAAAATGTTTTTCGTAAAAAATCTGCATTGCACCATAAAAACGCTCAAAATACGCTTTGTCCTTTTTAGTGCTTTCTCCCTTATAGTGAAGAACAGTACTTTTCCCTAAATAATGGTTTTTATATCCTGCTTTAGTAAATTTATAAGACAAGTCTATATCCTCACCATACATAAAGTAATCTTCATCAAATCCACCAACTTCATTGTAAATACTTCGTTTTACAAGCATAAATGCACCAACCAATATTTCAACTTCACCACTAGAGTTTTCTGTCAAATGAGAGGTATAATACTTTTTTGTAAAACCTAACAACTTAAGCATAGATACTTTTGGTGTTGGTAAATTTCGTTTACTTTCAGGCAAAAAATTACCTGTACCGTCCATTAAATAAACACCTAAAGCGCCAATATTTTTTACATTTTCAGAATATTTAATTGCATTTACAAGTGCGTCTTCAGCTACAACAGTATCTGGATTTAATATACACACATACTCCCCTTTTGCTACGGATACTGCTTGATTATTTGCTTTACTGAATCCTACATTTTCCTTATTTTGAATAAGAATTACGTTTGGAAACTGAGTTTTTACCATCTCACAACTATCGTCCTTAGAATCATTATCTATCACGATAATTTCAGCTTCAATATTCTCAATAGCTTTTTCAACAGACAGTATGCACTGCTCTAAAAAGTACCGCACATTATAATTAAGTATAACTACAGATAATTTCATCAGTACAGATTATTTTGAAAAATTAAAGGCTAAGATGGTTTTATTATTTTGAAGGAATTGATTCAAATCTAATTGTTTTTTAAGGACGATTCAAATGGGATACGATGAAGTATACTTCGCCCTAAAGTTACCTCATCTGCATATTCCAACTCATCACCTACAGAAATACCACGAGCGATAGTAGTTGTAATAATGTTATAAGGTTCAATTTGTTTAAAGATATAAAAGTTAGTAGTATCCCCTTCCATAGTAGAACTTAAAGCAAAAATAAGCTCGGTAATATTTCCAGATTTCACTTTTTCAACAAGTGATGGAACCGTTAGATCACCAGGACCAATTCCATCCATAGGTGATATTTTACCTCCTAAAACGTGGTAATGTCCGCGATACTGACTTGTATTTTCAATTGCCATTACATCGCGAATGTCTTCTACCACACAAACAATTTTTTCGTTTCGGTTAGGGTTGGCACAAATCTCACATAGTTTTGAATCACTAATATTGTGACAATTTGAGCAAAAGTTTATCTCTTCCCGCATTTTTACCAAACTAGCAGCTAATTTCTGGGTTTGCTCTTTTGGTTGTTTTAATAAATGAAGTACTAAACGCAAGGCTGTACGTTTTCCAATCCCAGGGAGTTGGGACATTTCGTTTACCGCGTTCTCAAGTAATTTTGAAGAAAATTCCATAGCTAAAATCCTGCCGACAAGTTAAAAAAAATGCTTCAGAAAAAAATGATTTTCCTGAAGCATTCCTAACTTGGATTAAATTTGTATTAATTAATTACAAGCTTTTTAATTGCTGTACCTGCAGTTGTATTTAAACGCACAAAGTAAACACCTGAATTCAATGATGAAACATCCATAGTGTATTTGTTTGCGATAAATGCATCAGCTTGATACATTAATAGTTTTCCTGAAATATCAAAAATTCTAATTTCTGCATTTATTGGATTTTGTAATCCAATAGTAATTTGAGAATCCGCTGGGTTTGGGTACACACTTACAGTAGATTCAAAAGTGTTTTTATTAACTCCCATTGTACCTTCAACTACTGGAGAAACCCAAAGACCTCTACCATACGAACCTGCGTAAATCATTCCGTTTTCATAGTTAATCTCCAGCTCATTAATTTGAACATTTGGTAGTAGATTACTAAAAGGTTGCCATTCGGTAAAAGTGTTATCTATATAATAAATACCATAATCCATACCTAAATAAAGACCATCCTTACTGTTGTTTTGCCAAACAACTGCTAAAGCGGAAAAGTTTGGAAGATTTAAATTGTAACTACTCCACGTATCCCCTCCATCTTCAGATACCATCACTTTATTTGCACTTGTGGTAGCTACTGCAATTTTATTAGGATCTACAGGGTGAATTGCAATTGAATTAATTAGTCCTCCTGGAATTCCAACTTGCTCCCAATCTGTAGCACCACCATCGGTAGTTCTGTACATTAATGCACCTCTTGATGCATACATGATTTGATTGTTCCTTTCGTAAATTTTTAAATTGTTTAAGTTACCTCCAAAATTTTGAGAAACTGGAGTCCACGAAGCACCTAAGTTAGCTGATTTATAAACTCGATTGTACCCAACATATATAGAATTTTGAACTATTGGATCTTGCTCAAAAGGTGTTACCCAATTCCCTGAACCCGTTCCTGGCTCATTAATTTGAATAAGACTATTTCCTCCATTCTGAGTTCGGTATAATTGACCAAATTGACTAGTACCATACATAAAGTTTGTATTGTCCTTGTCTATAAAAGTTTCCATTCCGTCAGCACCAATCCAATCCCTCCATCCAGTTGAAGAAGTGTAGAAAGAAGTACCATTATCCTGCGACCCACCAGATACAACTACATCTTCTGTTTGTGAAATACCAATTTTATAAAATTGACGAATCCCTAGCCCTTCTGTAAGATCTTCAAAATATGAAGCGTTTATTGTAGCCGTGTTTTCAGCTTTAAAAATTCCTCCATCAGTAACCGCATAAAGTGTAGTTCCGTGGAATAGCATATCATCAATATCGGCGTGACAGTAGCCGATGTTTTGTGTAGCAGCATTTGCAGGAATCCAATCTGAAGTAATTTCAAAAGTCACTCCTGCATCCATAGATCTCCAAGAAAGAATACCTGCAATATGCACTTCATTAGCATTTGATGGATTTACAGCAATCGCCATATCTCTAGGAGCTTGTCCGTTATTGTCATTTCCAGTTGTACTATAACCAAAATAGTTTTTGTTACCGTGATTAAGCTTTGTAAATGTATTACCTCCATCTACAGATGAATAAAATCCACCAAATCTATTTTGAAACGCTTCTACCACATAAACTGCCTCTGGATTTGCTGCCGAAACACCTATCATTTTTGGGCCCGTATTAAATCCGCCGATGGTTGTAAAGGTTGCTCCTCCATCTGTTGATTTATGAAATCCAGTTCCTGAAGCATAAACTACTGAAGGGTCTCCTGGTTTAAATTCTAAGTCGTACCCTCTTGAGTCTGAAACTGCAGTTGTCCAGGTTGTTCCCCCATCTATAGTAGCATAAATTCCGACATTTTCGGCAGTTGCAAACATTATATCGCTATTGGTTGGGTGGATTAAGATTCTATTTACAACACTATTTCCTATTGTAGCTAATAAACTCCAAGTTGCTCCAGCATCTGTTGATTTAAAAATATCTCCGTTAGTTGCTCCAAAGAAGTAAGTGTTAGCATCGGTTGGATCCATAGCAACAGCATAAACCTTCATGTTTGAAAAGTAGTCATTTAAAGGAGTCCAAGTTTGAGCTCCATCAGTAGTTTTCCAAACACCTCCGGTGTTAGCACCAACAATAATATGGTTTTCGTTCCCTTCTTCTATCGCTACCGAAGTAATTCTACCTACCCCGGGATTCCATCCTGAAGTTGCGTTCCAATTATCTGGTCCCATTTCTTGCCAGCTATCTGGAAGAACCATTCTATTTTCAGCAGTACTGTTTACATATGCGTTCCAATTTTCTAGTTCTCTTAAACGATCAGCATTAGAAGCCAAATACCCGTCGTCTTGAACCATTCTAAGAGCGTTATACTCCCATCTCTTATATTGTTTATATCCGGTGCCACGGCCTTTATCCTTTCCTTCGAAATGGGCTTCGGCACTATCTATAATATCTTGCACTTTATAGGTGCCAGCATCAATCATTCGTAAATATTCTTGAGCCTGAATGGCTAAAGAACTAAATAAAAGGGTAAAAAGCAGTAGTAATTTAAAACGCATCTTTTTAGTTTTTAGGTAGTTATAAGTTAATTTGAGTAAAGCCATCAAATGTATTAAAAATAAAATGGGTAGGGAAACCAAACTTTGTATTTTTACGCAGACGAATTCCTAATTATTATAGTCTAATATAATATGCAACCCTTACACATACTTTTATTAATCATTGGATATTTTTTAGCTTTAATTTTTATTTCCTACTTAACTAATAAGGGGGGAAGTAATGCTGATTTTTTTAAGGCCGGAAAACAATCGCCTTGGTACTTGGTTGCGTTTGGTATGATTGGCGCTTCGTTAAGCGGAGTAACTTTTATATCAGTTCCCGGTTGGGTTGAAGCTTCGAAATTCAGCTATTTTCAGGTTGTTTTAGGTTATATAGTAGGTTATGCAGTAATTGGAACCGTTTTACTTCCACTCTACTATCGTTTAAACCTCACTTCAATTTATACATACTTAGAAGGAAGGTTTGGAAACGCTTCTTATAAAACGGGGGCTTCATTTTTTCTATTATCAAGGGTTGTTGGGGCTAGTTTCCGCCTCTATTTAGTAGCTGTAGTGTTGCAAAGTTTAATCTTTGACGATTTGAATATTCCTTTTTGGGTAACAGTAACTATTACAATTTTATTGATTTGGCTCTATACTTTTAAAAGTGGAATAAAAACCATTGTTTGGACAGATACTCTTCAAACCTTATTTATGTTAATTGCAGTGGGAGTTGCTGTCTATTATGTAGCCACAGATTTAGGACTTTCTGGAAGCAGTCTTTTTACATTTGTAGCTGAAAGTGAAATGAGCCAGATATTCTTTTTTGACGATTGGAGATCAGGAGATCATTTTGTAAAGCAGTTTATAAGTGGTGCTTTTATTGCAATTGTAATGACAGGCCTAGACCAGGATATGATGCAAAAAAACCTTACTTGTCGGAACTTAGAAGACGCTCAAAAAAATATGTTTTGGTTTACTATTGTACTTACAATTGTAAATTTTGTGTTCTTAACTTTAGGGTTATTACTTACTGTTTACGCTGAACAAAATGGAATAGATGCTCACAAAGATCAACTTTTCTCAACCCTTGCTGCGCAAGAAAGCGTATTTGGTATGGGTGTAGCCGTACTGTTTATCTTAGGCCTAATAGCTGCAGCTTATAGTAGTGCAGATAGCGCATTAACGGCATTAACCACCTCCTTTAGTATCGATATACTGGATATTGAAAAGAGATATGATGAAAAGAAACAAATTAAAATGCGAAAGCTCATTCACATTTTATTTTCACTATTATTAATACTCGTAATTATCATCTTTAAATATGTTATTGCAGATGATTCTGTAATATCCAAACTCTTTGTTTTTGCAGGTTATACCTACGGTCCTCTGTTAGGCTTGTATGCTTACGGTCTCTTTACAAAATGGAATGTAAAAGACAAACTTGTTCCATTAGTTGCAATTGCAACTCCATTCATAGGGTATGGTATAAGCCATCTAAGCTCATTGTACCTAAACTTTGAATTCGGATTTTTTATATTAATCTTAAATGGAGTACTTACATTCTTAGGTCTAATACTGATTCGTACCCAAAAGAACTAAGGTACAAGCAACCTCAGCTTCAATATTATTTTCTTTAAGAAGTGTGTAGAATTCAGGGTTTTCAGTACCTGGATTGAAGATCACTCGCTGTGGTTTTAGCGAAATAATATAGTTGTAGTATTCTTCTTGTCGTTTTGGATTTAGATATAAAGTTACTGTATCAATATCTTTAAAATCTTTCTTTTCTGTAACAATATTTACGCCAGCAACCTCACCTTCTTTTAAACCTACGGCTTCAACAATGTGATTGTGATTCACTAATCTATTTATTGCCAAATTAGAATATCGGTTCGGTTTTAAACTTGCGCCTAGCACTAATGTTTTTTTCATTTGATTTAGTTTTTAGGAAAAATACAATACAACGCTTTAAAATATCATAAATGTTAGTTAAAAAGAAGGTAGCAATGAAACATAATTACTTTTTGAACGTCTTTATTAAAGTAGAAGAAAGATATTATTTTACTGCAATAGTTTTACGTTGATGGTTAGTGTTAATAATTGCAGTAATATTTCAAACCCGAAGCAAAAACTTCGGGTTTGTTTGTTTTAAAACTCAAATGTTATTGTATTGTTAAATAAGGTTTTACAATGAAACAATTAAGATGGTTTTTCGTCTAACACATATAATCCTAAGTTTCATTTTTATAATTTATTTGAATTAGCCTTCAACGAATTATTCCTTATTTTAGGAAATTGAAATAGCCTTTCAGAAATACTGAAAGGCTATTTTATTCTATGAGTAAACAAAACTTTAAAATAGTTTGTTTCGCTATCACATCTTTATTTTAAAAAATCAATTTACCATCTTATAATTGCACTTCCCCAAGTAAATCCACTTCCGAAAGCTGCTAACACTACAACATCTCCTTCTTTAATTTTACCTTGTTCCCAAGCTTCAGTAAGCGCAATTGGAATTGAGGCAGCTGTTGTATTTCCATATTTCTGAATATTATTAAAAACTTGATCGTCTGTTAG
Source organism: Aequorivita sp. 609 (assembly GCF_014212065.1). Classification (NCBI taxonomy): domain Bacteria; kingdom Pseudomonadati; phylum Bacteroidota; class Flavobacteriia; order Flavobacteriales; family Flavobacteriaceae; genus Aequorivita; species Aequorivita sp. 609. The sequence continues at coordinate 84,289 of NZ_JACJVM010000215.1, forward strand.
TTTCAATTTGTGTTGAATAAATTGCGATATACGTAAATTAGCTTGGTGAGGAATTAACATATCAATATCTTTCACCTCAAGATTATTTGCATCCAAACCTTCCTGAATTACCTCTGCAAAACGAACTATAGCGTGTTTAAACACAAATTGTCCATTCATCACAGGATAATACGGAATATTTTCTTGAGGGTTTTCAGCTATAATTTCGGGAACCCAATGAGCTGTGCTAGGCCCTTGTAATGCAAGTTCATTTTTGTGTGCCCCTTCACTATGGAGATGCGTAGATAAAATTCCATTGGAACCCTCCTCATTTCTAGATAATACAGCAGCTCCTGCACCATCCCCAAAAATTACTGAAACGTTTCTTCCACGAGTTGTAAAATCTAATCCCCCACTGTGGTTTTCACTACCGATTACTAAAACGTTTTTATACATACCCGTCTTAATAAACTGATCGGCAACAGAAAGTCCATAGATAAAACCACTACATTGGTTTCGTACATCTAGTGCTGGAATCGTTCTCATACCCATCATTTCTTGTACTTCTACTCCACCTCCAGGGAAATACATATCTGGACTAAGCGTAGCAAAAACAATCATATCTATATCGTTAGGAAGCAGTTTAGCGCGGTCTAACGCTATAGTAGCGGCTTTAACTCCCATAACAGAAGTAGAATTCCCATCGCCCTTTTTAATATGTCTTCGTTCTTTAATACCTGTGCGCTCCTGAATCCAAGCATCATTGGTGTCCATTAATTTCGACAAATCGTCATTGGTCACAACATTTTCAGGAACATAATATCCAAGACCAGTAATTTTTGAAGTATACATTTTTTGCGTTTTAAATAATCGTGAAAGATACACATATACTTTTTTTATGGAAGTAATTTAGACGTAATAAAGTATGCATGCATAATAGATTATAAAGACGAAACTAATAAATTCTCACATTTTAAAACATTCTCTGTACTCCTTATTTTATAAAACGCCTAGGATAATTATTTTGAATATCTTTAGGCTTTTAAAAATTTTAATATGAAAAACATTATTGCATTTGTTGCATTTTTATTTGTAACGACAACTTTTTTAGGACAAGAAAAATTAAAGTATCAAAAACCACCGAAAGAAATTTTAGAACTTGTTGATGCTCCTTTAGCTCCTTCAGTTTGGATTGACAGTAAAGGGGAAAACGTTCTGCTATTTTACCGCGATGCATATAAATCTATCGCCGAACTTTCTGAAACCGAACTTCGTTTGGGAGGTTTACGTATAAACCCTAAAACTAATATCGGAAGTAGAACAAGGTATTTCAACAATATAAAAGTAAAAGAAGCTACAGCAAAGGATGCAAAGCAAATCACTGGATTACCTGAGAATGCAAGAATTTCTAATTTCTCTATCTCTCCAAACGAAAAGATGGTTGCTTTCTTAAATACCTCAGACGATGGAGTTCAATTATGGATTGCAGATATTGAAAAAGGTAGTGCAAAGAAACTAAGTACACTTAAATTAAATGCAAATATGGGGAATCCCATCAATTGGTTTAAAGACAGTAGTGCACTGTTAGTAAATGCTATTCCTAACAACAGAAAAGAATTAATAAACACTTCAGAAGCTGTACCTGAAGGGCCTACAATTTCAGTAAGTGACGGAGAAAAAGCTCAAAACAGAACCTATCAAGATTTATTAAGTAGCCCTAATGACGAATATAATTTTGAGCAATTGGCGCTTTCAACGATAAAAAAGATTACACTTAACGGAGAAGTTTCAGATTTTCTACCTACTGCAATGTATGACGACATCGATTTCTCTCCAGACGGAAGTTATGTAATGGTGAATATCATAAAAAAACCATTTTCATACATAGTTCCTTATTACAGATTTCCATTTGAAACAAATATTTATGACAAGAACGGGAAACTGATTCAAAAAGTAAACGATGTACCATTAAATGAAGTACAGCCAAAAGGATTTATGGCTACTAGAGAAGGCAAAAGAAGCATGAGATGGCGCGCAGACAAACCAGCTACCTTATATTGGGCTGAAGCGCAAGACAAAGGTGATCCAGAAGTAAAAGTAAATCACAGAGATGCAGTTTATGAATTAGCCGCTCCTTTTAATGGGAAAGAGAAACTGCTTCTTAAAACCATCAATCGCTTTTCTGGAATTACTTGGGGGAATGATAACCTAGCAATTGCAAGTGATTACTGGTGGAACGACCGTAACACAAAGAGTTATATTTTCAATCCTTCAAATGCTTCACAAGCACCAAAAGTGATTTTCGATAGAAGTTATCAAGATAGATATAGCGATCCGGGAAATTTTGTAACTACAAGAAACAATTATGACGAAAGAGTTTTAGAAATCAACAATGGTACAGCTTATCTAATGGGTGACGGTTTTTCAGAAAAAGGACAATTTCCTTTTATTGATGAATACGATTTGAAAACTCAAAAAACTAAGCGTGTTTATGAATCTACTTATACCGATAAGTTAGAAAATTTAAACTCTGCTATTGATATGAAGAATGGGAAGATTTTAGTGCGAATAGAATCACAGAATGAATACCCTAATTATTACTTCAGAAACATCAAAAAGAAGAATGATTTGACTGCAGTTACTTCATTTGAAAATCCGTTTAAAAGCATCCAAGATGTTCATAAAGAAGTTATCAGTTACAAACGCGATGATGGTTTAGAGCTTGAAGGCACCTTGTATTTACCTATCGGATATGATGTAAATAGCAAAGAAAAAATGCCGATGATTCTTTGGGCTTATCCGCGTGAATACAAAGACAAAAGCAGTGCTGCACAAAGCACAACAAACCCTAACGAGTTTATATATCCGTATTACGGATCACCAATTTACTGGGTTACTCAAGGGTATGTAGTTTTAGATAATGCAGCATTCCCAATTGTTGGTGAAGGTGATGAAGAGCCTAACGACTCTTTTGTTGCTCAGTTAGTTGGAAATGCAAAAGCCGCAATAGATGCAGTTGATGAAATGGGATACATAGACAGAAACAGAGTTGGTGTTGGAGGACACTCTTATGGTGCATTTATGACAGCAAATTTATTAAGTCATTCAAATTTATTTGCTGCAGGTATTGCTAGAAGTGGTGCCTATAACAGAACCCTTACTCCTTTCGGATTTCAAAGTGAAGAAAGAAGCTATTGGGATTCTCCTGAAACCTATAACACTATGTCTCCTTTTATGAATGCCGATAAAATGAAATCTCCGTTGTTATTAATCCATGGAGAGGCGGATAATAACTCAGGAACATACCCCCTACAAAGTGAGCGATACTTCAATGCGTTAAAAGGTTTAGGTGCAACTGCTCGACTTGTTATGCTTCCAAAGGAAAGCCACGGTTACAGCGCAAAAGAAAGTGTTCTTCACGTTTTATGGGAACAACACGAGTGGCTTGAAAAATATGTAAAAAACAGAAAGAATAGCGGTAAATAATCACTTCAAAAAACAATTTATTGTAACAAAAAAGGGCGCATTAACAATGCGCCCTTTTTAAACAACCTAACCAATTAAATAATTGACATTTTACTTTTTCATAGCAATTTTATATCCAATTATTTAATGGTAAATATACCATTCTTTGTTTAGTGAAATTGTTAAAGGATTAAACAAAGTTTTGTTAAAGTTTAAACGTATTTCTTGTAATTGTTAATTTGAACCTCTGCCCCTAAGTCATTCATCAAATTATAAAGTCCAAAAAAGGTTCTGTTTATATATAAGAAGTGTTTGGAACCTCTATTTCCATTCATCTTTCTTAGTTCGGTATCTTTAGAGTATTTATTACTTAACTCGGCGATTTTCCCAAAAAACTCTTCATCTGAAAAGTCGAAAGTTTCACTGTGGAATGGTTTTGTAAACAAACTAAGCATCTCGTGAAATAGTTCTGAAAAGAATCGAGTTTCTTCTGGGGTATCTTCTTTTTTCAAAATTTCTAAAGCATACATTTTTTCTGAAAACACTCTAGGATTGTTGATATTCTCAGGTTGAGCCAACTCAAAGTAAGGAGCATAAAACTCCTCTGGCACGGTTTTGACACAACCAAAATCTATTGCTATTAGATTTGCATCAGAATCTACCATAAAATTCCCGGGGTGGGGATCGGCGTGAACTCGTTTTAATTGATGCATTTGGAACATATAAAAATCCCACAACGTCTGCCCCACTTGGTTGGAGTATTCAGGGTTTAAATTTGTTTTTACAAACTCAGACAAATGCTGCCCTTCCATCCAATCCATAGTTATAATTCGCTCGTTAGAAAGCTCTTCATAATATTTTGGAAACCTCAGATTCGGAATTTTGCTACACGCCTGTGTAATTTCTTTACTTTGAACGACTTCGAAAATATAATTGGTTTCTTCCAAAAGCTTCCCTTCCACTTCTTGAAAGTATTTGTCGCTGTCCTTGCCTTTTATATTAAACATCTTCATAGCAACTGGCTTTACCATTGCTAAATCGCTACTTATGCTTTCGGCAATTCCAGGATACTGAATCTTTACAGCTAAATTTTTTCCATCTTTAGTTGCTTTATGGACTTGTCCGATACTCGCAGCCGCCACAGATTCGGCATCAAATGAATCGTAAATATTCTCTGGAGTATCGCCAAAATACTTTTTAAAAGTCTTACGCACTAAAGGTGCAGAAATTGGAGGTACTTGAAACTGAGCCAATGAAAATTTTTCAACATATGCCTTTGGCATAATGTTTTTTTCCATACTCAGCATTTGGGCGACTTTTAAAGCACTTCCTTTTAGGTTTTTTAGGCTGTCATAAATATCTTCAGCATTGCTTTCATTTAACTCATCTTTTGAATGTTGTGGGTTCACGAGTTTTTTACTGTAATATTTTAAATAATTTCCGCCGACTTTTGCACCAGTAGTCATTAACTTGGAAGCACGTTGAATTTTGTTTGTTGGAATTTTATCTATTGTCTTCATTATACCATCTTTTCTTTCCACAAAAATTTTCCAAAATCTAAAACACTTTCTAACGGCTGTGTATCGAATACATCAAAAATGGCTCTTACCGACTTTTCAATTGCAACATCTGTATTTTCAAACCCAGCAGAATTGTCCTCCATCCAATATTTCAACAGAAACAAGGTTTGTAACCAAGCGCCTTCAGAAAAAATTGTGACAGATTGTTTTAAAACTTTTAGCTTTTTGTCTTCATTATTATCTCGAATTAATTCGGCCGCAAAGTGTTTTACATCTTTTCGAAGTCCCTTTAACTGACTCAAATTTTTCAACATACTTTGATGTTCCTTTAGCGAGAAAAGAACGTAACTCCTATTGAGTGTAAGTAACTCAAAGAAGGTAAAGAAGAAGGTTAGCATTTTATCTTGATTTGAGTAACCTTGAAATGCTTCGTCATTATTTGCTAATGAAATTGTTTGTTCATAAAATGAACTCCAAATTTCCATTTGTAAACCTTCAAAAGAACCAAAGTGCTCGTAAAATTGAGTTTCTTCAAAATTGTTTTCCTTACAAAATTTAAAAACGCTTTTCGGAACTTTTTCATTTGTAAGAACTGATTCCATATACAAGGAAATAATTTTCTCCTTACTCATTTTAGTATTCGAATTTGATTTTTTTGAAGCAGGGGAATTCGTTTTTGCAGTCGCCATAGTACGTCTCGTATTTAATATTGAAAAAGGTGTAAATCTACCTAGGTAAGCAAAGATAGCTACTGTTTAACATTTTAAGCTAACTGTTAAACAAAATATTGTGTTAAAGTTTATTCCTTCAATAGAATGACAAGGTGTCAGCATTGTAACCCTTGGTATTTTTTTTGACTATGAAATGATACTGAATACAATTACAAAATATATAAAATATAAAAAAATGAGCAAAGGAACTATTAATGTATCAGTGGATAATATTTTTCCGCTAATTAAGAAGTTTTTATACAGCGACCACGAGATATTTCTTCGTGAATTAATTTCGAACGCGACAGATGCAACTTTAAAACTCAAACACCTTACTAATATAGGAGAGGCTGACGGAGTTGAATACGGTAATCCAATAATTGAAGTAAAGCTTGATAAAGAAAAAAAACAACTACGCATTATAGACCAAGGTATTGGAATGACTGCGGAAGAAGTTGAAAAATACATCAACCAAATTGCATTTTCTGGAGCTGAGGAATTTATTGAGAAGTACAAAGACAAAGATGGGAAGGATGCTGGAATTATCGGGCATTTCGGACTTGGTTTTTATTCAGCTTTTATGGTTGCCGAAAAAGTTGAGATTATTACCAAAAGTTTTAAAGATGAACCTGCCGTACATTGGACTTGCGACGGTTCGCCAGAATTCACTTTAGAAAAAGCCGATAAAAAAGATAGAGGAACAGAGATTATTCTTCATATTGCTGAAGACTCTACAGAGTTTTTAGAGGAGTCACGTATCAGTGAACTATTGGTGAAGTATAACAAGTTTATGCCTATTCCAATTAAATTTGGAACTCGTACTGAAACACTTCCGAAGCCAGAAGACGCAAAAGAAGACGATCCAGCTCCAACTCAGGAAGTTGATAATATAATCAACAATCCTAATCCAGCTTGGACAAAAGCACCTACTGAACTTGAGGATAAAGATTATAATGAGTTCTATCGCGAAATGTACCCAATGCAATTCGAGGAACCTCTTTTCCATATTCACCTAAATGTAGACTATCCGTTTAATCTTACAGGAATTCTTTACTTCCCTAAGATGACGAATGATATGAGCATTCAGAAGGATAAAATTCAACTTTACCAAAATCAGGTTTTCGTGACTGATAATGTAGAGGGAATTGTTCCTGAATTCCTAACAATGTTACGCGGAGTGATTGATAGTCCAGATATTCCACTTAACGTATCTAGAAGCTACTTACAAGCAGATGGAGCAGTTAAAAAGATATCTAGCTACATCACAAGAAAAGTTGCAGACAAGCTTAAGAGCTTATTTAACAACGACCGTGAAGGTTTTGAGAAGAAATGGAACGATATTAAAATCGTTATTGAATACGGTATGCTTACTGAAGATAAATTCTTCGATAAAGCAAAAGACTTTGCTCTTTACCCAACTGTAGATAACGCTTTCTATACGTTCTCTGAATTAAAAGACAAAATAAAAGACGCACAGACTGATAAGGATGACAAGCTTGTAATTCTTTATGCTTCAAACAAAGAAGAACAACACAGTTATATTCAGGCTGCAAAAGACAAAGGATACGAAGTTTTACTATTAGATTCTCCTATTGTTACTCATCTACTTCAAAAAATTGAAGGCAGCGAAGAAAAAGTTTCTTTTGTACGAGTAGATAGTGATCACGTTGAAAACCTTATTAAGAAAGACGACGAGCAGATTTCTAAACTTTCTAATGAAGAAAAGGAAACGCTAAAAACTTTCTTAGACGGGGTTATACCAAAAGAAAAATTCACTGTTCAATTAGAGGCAATGGATAGCAATGCAAATCCATTTATTATTACCGAGCCAGAATTTATGCGTAGAATGAAAGATATGCAGAAAACCGGAGGCGGTGGTATGTTTGGAATGGGTGGATTCCCAGAAATGTACAATCTAATTGTAAACACAAACCACGAATTGGTAAGTGAAATACTAAATACTAAAACCGATAAGAAAAAGGAGCGTTTAGTTAATCAAGCTTTAGACTTAGCGAGATTGAGTAAAAACTTACTAAAAGGTGAAGAGCTTACTGCTTTTATAAAGCGTAGCTACGAAATGATTAAATAGTATTTAAGCAATACAAATAGATTAAATATTTTAAAAGCCTTTCTAAACATAAATTAGAAAGGCTTTTGTCTTTTTAAACAATTCGTTATTGTTGTAAATCTAAAAAAGACCTACATTTAAAAACTTAAAAAAAAACAACTATGTTACCTTGGCATCAATATTTAATGGGAGTACTGCTTGTACTCGCTGGAATGAACCACTTTAGAAAACCTAAGTTGTATGAGCGCATTATGCCACCATATATTCCTGCACATAGCACTATGGTTATGCTTAGCGGAGTAGCCGAAATGGTTTTAGGATTTATGCTAATGAACAAAAACAGTCAAGAAATGGCGGCCTGGGGTATAATAGCATTATTAATTGCATTTATACCAGTACATATTTATATGTTGCAGGATAAAAAAGCTTCTATGAAGCTACCAAAATGGGCTCTAATTGTTAGAATTCCCTTGCAATTAGGCTTGATTTACTGGGCGTACTTATATACTTAATTAATACTAACTTTAGATCATTATGCATTAGGGAACAGAGAGCTAATCCGTTTCGCTTTAGAAAGCCAAAATACAGAGAAGCAACGACCTTCCCTATTCACCTCTCACCACTAAAACACTTTCAACTAGCCAAAAATCTCATTCAATAATCCAGCTAATCGGACTCCTCCTTTTTGAAGTTGGAAGCGTACAGTTTCCATATATTTATACATATACCCATAGCTCAGCTTTTGTCCAACTTCAGTATTGGCATAGATATCCTCACAAAGCTCACGGCTTTCGTACATCCAATCTCTTACCGAACCACTTTTAATTGCTTCAATTTCTTCTTCACTAAGAACGTCAATATTTGAAGCTAGCTCAGTATAAGACATCTTGTACGAATCTATCATTTTGCTATCCCATACCTTATGTAGGTTAGTTCCATTTTTAAACCAAAGTACTTGGAAGTCATTTCCTCCCTTATCCTCAGCTAAACCTATATGTAGCGGTTGGTGTAAATCACCTATAAAATGAACCAGTAATTTTAAATGAAAAACTTTATCTTCTTTAGTGCTTTCGTCGTTCTTCAATACAGCGATACATGTTTCAATAGCCTGAATTAAATCCCCGCTTTCGCTTTTTGGGTGTTCATCATATTTTTCACCAAATGGAAAGCTTACATAATGCCAAGGACCATAAGAATCATAAGCTCTATCGCTTTTAATATCATCACCATGATTAGAAACTAAAGCTAAGGATTGACCTTTTAACAACTCAAAAATTTGTTTTTTAGCTGTTTCACTCAAATGTTTTTGAGCAATTTCACCTACTGCTCTATGACCCGTTTTTCCGAAGTCTTCAGATGCAAAAACTGTTGACAAACAAAACAAAAAGAAAGTAAGAATTAAGATAAGCTTATTCATGATATTTTAAAATTTAGGAATGCAAAGATAGCATCTTAAATAATTATAATCTTAAAACTTATTAAATGTTTCAGAATCGCGAATGTGCTTATACAATATTTCAATAAACGGCTTGTTAAAAGAATAAGAGAATTCAATTTGTGTTATCTTAGCAAGGTTAAATTTCAACGTTATAATTTTAGATAAAATGAAAAATATATTTATTGCTTTCCTGCTTTTTAGTAGTGTGATTTCTGCCCAAACTAAAAAATTTAACGCTGAAGATTTACGGATTACTCCACTTATAGATGGCACTTTATTAACTCCAGCTTCGGAAGAAAAAATTCCATTGGCAATTATAATTGCAGGAAGTGGTCCAACAGATAGAAATGGAAACCAGCAAATGATGGTGAACAATTCATTGAAATTCCTAGCTGAGGCGCTTTACGACCAAGATATTGCTACTTTTCGATACGATAAACGAATTGTAAAGCAAATGAAAATGCGCAATATCGATGAAAAAAACATTCGGTTCAGCGATTTTATAAAGGATGCTGATGCTATTCTGAATTATTTTAGAAACAAAAATGAATTTTCAAAAATTTATATCATTGGCCATAGCCAAGGTTCCTTAGTGGGAATGGTTACAGCGCAAAATGGTGCGGATGGCTTTATTTCTGTTGCAGGAGCTGGACAACCTATAGACGATGTGATTGTTTCTCAACTAACCAAACAAGCTCCAGGATTGGCAGATAGTGCTCGTAATGCTTTCGATGATCTTCGCGTAAATGGTGTTGCTAACAATTACAACCCAGGATTAGCTTCAATTTTTAGAAAAGAAATTCAGCCATTTATTGGGAGTTGGATGCCTTTCGATCCAAAAGAAGAAATTGCAAAACTAGATATTCCAGTATTAATCATTAACGGAACAAAAGATATTCAAGTATTAGTTTCGGAAGCAGAATTGCTCAAAGAAGCAAAACCGGACGCTGAATATAAGATTATTGAAAAAATGAATCATATCCTTAAAGAAGTTGAAGGTAATGATTTGGAAAACAGCAAAACCTATAACATTCATAACCTGCCTATTATGCCAGAATTGGTGGAAACGATAAGTGGATTTATCAATAAGTAGAATATTAAAAAAATTAAGTTGTTATAAGATTCATACACCTCATAATTCTGAAATTAGAGTTCTAAAAATTTAAATTAAATATGTATTTTGCGCCAAAACTACCCATAATGCAAGATACAGCTACCGAAATTATTAAGGACACTACTCCCTTTTTTACCAACGATACAATCGTTTTTGGAATTTTGATGATAGCCCTAGGCTTCATTTTTTATACTTCTTCACGCGAAGATGGTTTTTGGAAAAAATTCTATGGTGTAGTTCCCGCGCTTTTTATGGCGTATTTCCTTCCAGCTTTATTAACAACATCAGGTGTAATATCACCAGAGTGGACAACAATTTCTGAAACCGGAGAAACTACTACCGGAAAATCAAGTTTATATTATATGTCTAGTAGGTATTTATTACCTGCAGCCTTAGTATTAATGACATTAAGTATTGACTTGAAAGGAGTTCTTAATTTAGGTCCAAAAGCTTTAATTATGTTCTTTGCGGGAACCATCGGAATTGTTATTGGTGGGCCTTTAGCCGTGCTAATTGTAGGGTCTATTCATCCTGAAGCTGTGGGTGGCGAAGGTGCAGACGCAGTATGGCGTGGACTTTCAACACTGGCAGGAAGCTGGATTGGGGGTGGTGCAAACCAAACTGCCATGCTAGAAATTTATGGTTACAACCAAAAGCTTTACGGCGGAATGGTATTCGTTGATATCGTAGTCGCTAACATTTGGATGGCAATAATCCTCTTTGGAATTGGAAAATCTGCCAAAATTGACAAATGGTTAAAAGCAGATACTTCAGCCATTGAAAGTTTAAAAGAAAAGGTTACCGATTACGCTAAAAAAGTTGATCGCAACCCTTCACTTACAGATTTAATGGTTCTTGCAGCAATCGCATTTGGAACTGTTAGTGTGGCACATTTTGGAGCTAACTTCCTAAGTGGATTTTTTACTTCTGTTGTGAGTGAAATGCCAAAAGGGATAACAAGAAACATTTTCACTTTCTTAGATTCCAGTTTCTTTTGGATGATAACCATAACTACTATTATTGGTGTACTGCTATCATTTACAAAAGCCAGAACTTATGAAGGTGCAGGCGCTAGTAAATTTGGAAGTGTATTTATCTACATATTAGTTGCCAGTATTGGTATGAAAATGGACTTAACCCTCATCTTCGATAATTTATGGTTAATTGTTATCGGCTTAGTTTGGATGGCTGTACACGCGGGACTAATGATTCTGACAGCAAAATTAATTCGCGCTCCTTACTTCTTCCTGGCTGTAGGTAGTCAGGCAAATGTTGGAGGTGCTGCATCTGCTCCTATTGTTGCTTCGGCTTTTCACCCTTCACTGGCAACTGTTGGAGTTCTATTAGCAGTATTTGGATACGCTGTGGGAACGGTAGCCGCAATTTTATGTACTGTACTTATGCAATTAGCTTCAGCTGTTTAAATACATTTCATAAAGTTGTGTTTTTCTTTTGAAGTAAACAATTCTTTGGATATCTATTGAAGAATAAATTGTGAATAAAGAAACACCGAATCCATTATTTTCAACGATTATTTTTGAAAAAAAATAGTCATATTTGCAGGCTCGTAAAACAAAGCTACTTTAACATAATATCATCTTTAAATAATTAAAATGCGCTATTTTCTATTAATTGTAATTGTACTTGTATCACTGGTTAGCTGTAATGAAACCAAGGATACAGAAGTTATGAATATTACTGGTACTGTAAAAGGTCTTAAAAAAGGAACAATATTGTTTCAGAAATTTGAAGACACAGTTCTAATTACAATAGATTCGGTGATTGTAGATGGTAATTCTAACTTTAAGTTTTCAGATAAGGTTGAGAGTCCAGAGGTTTACTATTTATATGTTAGACTTAAAGACGGAACATTAAAAGATGACCGTATCACTTTTTTTGCTGAAAACAGCGATATTAATATCACTACTAACTTAAAGAACTTTGGAAGTGCTGCAGTTGTTACAGGTTCAGAAAATGATAAGGCGTATAGAGATTATCTAAAACTGAAAAATAGATACGTAATTAAAAACTTAAGTTTAATCGAAGAAAGATTAAAGTTGAAAAACAACGCAAGTGAAGCGTCTTTAGCAAAAATTGAAGATAAACAGCGAGCTTTGCATTCTAGCAAATATTTCGCAACTATAAATTTTGCTTTAAACCATAAGGAATATGAACTCGCTCCTTATCTTGTATTAAGTGAAGTCTACGATGCAAACATCAAGTATTTAGACACCGTTTACAATGCGCTTACCCCAAAAGTAAAAGACTCCAAATACGGTAAAGAATTGGAGTCATTTATTGTAAATCGTAAAAAAACAGATACTATATTATAGCGCGTTAATTTGGTCGATTAATTTTCTACCTCTTTCTTCTAGCTCAGCTTTTACAGCAGTAAAATGTTGTTTTTTATTGTCAACATCTTTTTGATTTACTTTCGCGATTAACTCGTCAAAAGTTGTGATAGCTTCGTCTATAATACCTTGTGATTTTTTGTTGTCTTTCTCTGCATTGGTTAATTCCCAAATGCTAACTGCACCAATAATATCACCTAATACGTAGTTTATGTCTTTTTTTAAATCTCTAACGTTTGCCATTGAATTGTTCTTACTTTAATTGTTTTTGTTGTATTCTAAATAATTGGGTGCAAAGATACGAACAATTAAGCTATGTACACTTCTAAAAAGCTTACTGAATTTGTAATAAATTTTATTTCAGGTAATTGAGCAGGTATTAAGACGGTTTCTCCCTTACTAATTGTTTCAGTATAACCATTAGTTTCTATTGTGGCTTCACCTTCTAAACACATATAAACAGTGAAAGATGGGATACTTTTTAAATCTCGAAGGTAATTTTTGGATAGATCTAATTTATTAACAGTAAAAAACTCAGTAACACCAATTTGTGAAGGAGTGTTTTTCTTGGTTTTATAAGTCTGTTTTGATTCTTCCGATGAAAAGTCAATTGCATCTATCGCTAGGTCGGTATGCAATTCACGCATTTCTCCGTTAATGTCCGGCCTATCCCAATCGTATATTCTATAAGTGTTATCTGAGGTTTGCTGAATTTCAGCCAAAAGTATTCCAGCGCCTATAGCGTGAACAGTTCCTGGTTTTAAAATAAAAGCATCTCCTTTTTTTACAGATTCGGTTTTTAATACTTCGGTGATTTTCTTTTCTGAAAGGGCTTTTAAATATTTTTCTTCATTAATTTCACCATTAAAACCTATAATCAATCTTGAATCTTCCTCAACATCCAAAATATACCACATTTCGGTTTTCCCTAATGAATTGTGCCTTTCCTTGGCAAGTATATCGTCTGGATGAACCTGTACTGAAAGATCTTCACGAGCATCAATAAACTTAAACAATAAAGGGAAAGTGTTTTGGTAGTTTTTATAAACTTTTGCTCCAACTAACTTTTCTTTATAAACCTCTAATAACCAGTTTAAGTTTTTTCCTTTTAAACTTCCATTAACAACTTTAGAAACACTTTCTTCTACCCCAGAAATCTCCCAACTTTCACCTATATATTCATCGGCATCTTTATTAAATATTTCCTTCAACTTATTGCCACCCCATACTTTTTCTTTAAGTATAGGTTCAAATTTTAAAGGATAAAGGTGAGAAATTGTAATCATTAATGTCCGTTGTAAACAACAAAGTTGCGTGGGGTTTCGTATAATTTTATTGTAATATCGAATTTAGAATCTAGACGTTTTCTTAATTTATTCCAAATTACAATAGCTATATTTTCTACAGTAGGATTAAGATCTTTAAATTCAGGAACTTCTAAATTTAGATTTTTATGGTCTAAAGCGTCTTCAACTTCTTCTTTAATTAGATCTCTCAAAATATTAAGATCTATTAAAAATCCAGTTTCAGGATCTATTTCACCTGTTAGGCCAACCTCCAATTCATAGTTATGCCCATGATAGTTTGGGTTGCTACATTTTCCAAAAACCTGAAAGTTTTTTGCATCGTCCCATTCTTTTTTAAATAGACGATGAGCAGCATTGAAATGTGCTTTTCTAAATACAGTTAAACTCATACAACTAGATGTTGATAAAATTTATCGAAAATAATTATAAACCAAGCTGTATAAATATCTGGATTCGCTTGAATATCATTTTTAACTTCTTCTAAACTCATCCATTTCCAGTCAGCTACTTCATCAGGATTTATGTTGGGTTCTCCTTCATACTTTCCTATTAGAATATGGTCAAGTTCGTGTTCGGTTAGACCATTATCAAAAGGAGCTTTATATATAAATGTTGTGGTTTCCTTTAAGTCTGTGGTAAAACCCATCTCTTCTGAAAGTCTTCTTTTTCCAGCATCTATAGAAGATTCCCCGTCTCGTTGATGACTACAGCAAGTATTTGCCCAAAGTCCAGGGGTATGGTATTTATGCAATGCACGTTGTTGAAGCATTAATTCATTTTTTGAATTAAATACAAAAACTGAAAAAGCTCTATGAAGCAAACCCTTTTCATGGGCTTCCATTTTTGGCATTAAACCAATCTTCTGATCGTTCTCATCGACAAGTATTACTTTTTCTTCTTCCATTAAAAACTTAGTTTTGGCTCAAAAATACGAAAACAGTAGCTGTATAAAAAGCAAAAAGCGTTCAATACAAAGTATTAAACGCTTTTATGAAATTTAATTTAGTCGAGTTAATTCTTTATGATAAACATAGACCTTCTATTTAATTGATGTTTTTCAGCACTACAAGGTACTCCATTCTCACATTCATTAACCAATTGCGATTCACCATAGCCTTTGGCTGTTAACCTACTTCTATCGATTCCTTTTGAAATCAACCAGTTAAGGGTAGATTGAGCACGACGTTCAGATAAGGCTTCGTTATACGCATCACTTCCTCGTGAATCTGTATGAGATTCTATATGGATAACGATCTCTGGATACTCTCGTAAGGCAGCAAGAATTTTAGCTAGCTCTATTTCTGCATCTGGACGTATATACGACTTATCAAAGTCAAAATAAATTGGTTGTAAGTTTAATCTACATCCTAAATCATTCGGCGCACAAGGACCTTTGCTAAATAATGGAAGTGGCACATTGATAGTTCCTGTAAGTTCAGGAGTTTCAACAATTTCTTCGTGTGGATTATATCCTTCCATGGTTCCTCTAACTGTAAACTGCTTCCCACAATCTGCATCAAAACTATAAACACCATTCTCATCAGCAGTTGTTTGAGTTATAAGCTTATTATTCTCATCTAATAAGGAAACACTTGCACCAGCCAACATCTCTTTTGTTTCAGCATCGAACACTGTTCCTTCTATTAAAATAGTACAACTTTCCCGTACTAGGTAGATATTATCATCAACACTTCCGCGATCTCCATCTCTATTAGAAGATAGATATCCTATTCTAGATTCTTCATCTATAATAAACCCGAAGTCGTCTTTTGCACTATTAGTAGGTGCTCCTAAATTTGTTGGACTTCCTAGTTTTCCTTCTTCATCTATTGATGAAACAAAAACATCATAACCTCCTAAACCCGACCGACCATCACTAGAGAAATAAAGGTTGTTTTTATCGCTTACAAAAGGAAAAGATTCTCTTCCTTCTGTATTTATTTCAGGGCCTAAGTTAATTGGTGTACCATAGGTACCATTTTCTAAAATGTCTACATACCAAAGGTCAGACATACCTAAAGTACCTGGCATATCAGATGAAAAATACAATCTTTTGCCATCCGGACTTAAAGCAGGATGCGCGACTGAATAGGCCTTGTTGTTAAATGGTAATTCCTCCACATTAGACCAAGTATTCTCACCCGTCTTCTCAGCTTTAAAAAGGCTTAGTCTAAGGGTTTTATGTTTTTTAGATTTATCCAGTTCTTTTTGTCCATCTATATAGCTATTTCGAGTAAAATAAATGGTTTTACCATCTTTGGTAAAAACTGCAGTAGATTCGTGATATTGAGTATTTACATCGCCTCCTAAAGGCTTTGGATTACTTAACAATCCTTCTTCATCTCTATTAGCAATAAACAAATCTAAATAAGGCTCTTGAGTCCATTGATCTACATTTAATCCCGTTGCATTGGCTGCAGATGCATAAACCAATTTATCCTTCATATAAAAAGCAGGTCCAAAGTCTGAAGTTCCTGAACTAATTGGAGACATCTCAATTACAAACTGTCGTGATTTAAAAACAGTACTCTTTAAATAGTCTATGTCCTCATCGTAGGTTTTTATCACAAAACCAGTTCCTCCTTTTGCAGTATAAGCTTCTAATAGCTCACGGCTCTTATCGTGTTTACCAAGACTCTTTAAGGATTGGGCAGCTCTATAATAGTATTTAGGTTCAGTGTCATCTGGAAACGTAGTTACTAATTTTTCGTACCATTTTGCTGCGTTGGTATAATCTCCATTAAAATAATAGGTGTCTCCTAAGTTTTCATATATCTGAGCAGATTCGTATCCATCTTCAACTACTTTAAGATAGATTTGTCGCGCATCGATATAAGCATACTTGTCAAATTCTTTATTTGCCCTTTTTACATCTTTTACCTGCCCAAAAGTGCTTCCCGTTGAGAGAACTATAAAGGCTAAAATAAATATGTTACGTAATATTGTATTCATAGTCAGTATTTTTTAGAAGAATCTTGGGGTTAACACTCTTTCTGGTCTATTAAATATATCGAAACGAAGCATAACTTCATAGGAACCATCACTATATGTTTCAATATCTGTTGTTTGATAATCATATCCAAAGCCTATAAAAATTGCATCTGAAGCTTGAAAACCTACCATTGCGCTCATAGCAGCACTCCATCGATAAGCCGCACCAAGTGTAAGCTTGTCATACAATAAGAAGTTGGCAGAAACATCTGCTTGTAAAGGCGATCCATTTACCATCTTAAATAAGGTTGCTGGTTTAAACTTTAAATTATCACTAATATCAAATACATAACCCGCAATTAAAAAATAATGCATACGCTCGGAAGCGGTTGTTTCAACTGTAGTATTTGCTAGGTTACCCTTATCAAAATGTTTAGTAGTTAAAAAGTTTGGAACCGATAATCCTACATAAAACTTATCAGTATTATAATATACACCTGCACCAATTTGTGGTTGAAGCTTATTGTCTATATTATTTTGTTCAAAATAAGGATCAGAATATACATCGCGTGGTAAATTCAATTTAGAAAAATCTACATCTAAAATGTCTAAACCTGCTTTAAGACCGAATGATAACTTAGCGCTCTCCGAAGTATTAATCGAATAAGAATAGTCGATATTGAAATTCGTTTCAACAGCGGGACCAATTCTATCATTAACCACTGAAAGTCCTATTCCCATATTTTCACCCATTGGAGAATTTACAGTAAATGTACCTGTATTAGGCGCACCATCACCGAAATTAACCCATTGAGTCCTATACAGAAGACCAAAACTTAGAGCTTCACGATTTCCTGCGTAGGCAGGGTTAACCACCTGCGTATTATACATATACTGCGTGTATTGGGGGTCCTGCTGAGCATTACTTGAAAACGTGCCAAGTAAAATCAAAATTATTAGTGTTAGATAACTGTGTTTCATAGTTATGTATTTTTAATCCTGGGAGATATACTCCCAGGAATATTTGATTTTTCTATCTATTTATATATAAGTATCCAGTATAAGTATCCTTACCAGGGTTCTCTCCTTGGAAAGTAAGAATATAGAAGTAAGTTCCGGTTGGTAACTCCTTATCTTTTTGAACAGTAACTCGACCTTCTGAAATACCTCTAAAAGTATTTATGCTATCGTCTTCTCCCTGTCCATAACCGTCTGTTTCGTAAACCAATACACCCCATCTGTTGAATATCTTAACATTATTATTTGGGTAATTGTTAATTCCTCTTATCCAGAAGAAGTCGTTCATACCATCTCCATTTGGTGTAATACCATTGAATATCTCAAAGACAACGCCTAATACATCTGGAAGAACAACAACTGCTTCAGCTTCATCCTCTACAGTGGCTCCCGTATTATCTTCACCAGTTACGGTAGCTAGGTTTACAACCTCTCCATTATCAATATCTTGTTGCGTTATTGAATATGTAGCAGTAAATGTAGTGCTATCCACTTCACCTGGTTGTAATACCTCTATTGGACCACCAGACATTACAATTCCTGGTAGCGGATCTGATATGGTGATGTTATAAAGTGTAACATCTCCTGTGTTAGTTACTACGAATGTGTAGCTAATGGTTTCTCCAACATCAGACGCACCATCTCCGTTTTCATCATTAAATACTCCTGATTTCTCTAATGAAATCGATGGATTATTACATAGTGAAGTTATTGTAGGATTATCTTCTAAATAGCTAGTATGATCTGAAAGGTCTGAAACAATGTTTCCTGCTGGCGCAATACCTTCTGCTAAAGCTTGGTTTTCAATAAATCCAGCATCAACATCAGTTTGCGATATAATATAGGTTGCAGTAAAAGTAGTCACATCTTCTTCACCTGCCGCTAAATCAATCGGACCACCAGTTACAGTTACCAATGGATCTGTTATAATTACATTGGTTAACGATACATTACCAGTGTTTTTAACACTAAATGTATATATAATCGTTTCATCTACTCCTGCACATCCATCATTGTTCTCATCTACTGGAGTACCAACTTTAATTACAGCAATTGAAGCATTCTGACAAAGTGTAATGATTATTGGATCGTCATTATCAATAGCTGTTCCTGAATCATCACTTACTATAGTCTGATCTGGAGCTGTTCCAGTAGCTGTCGCTTGATTCACTACTTCCCCAGCATCAATATCTGCTTGGGTGATTGCGTAACTCGCTTCATATATCCAAGTTTCTGTTACATCAAGCTCTCCATCCCCATCAGTGTCTCCACTTATTGGACCGGCTATTGGACCTCCTAATAATGGGTCGTCTACTATGATGTTAGACAGACTTACATTTCCTTGGTTAGTTACTGTGAATGTGTATGTAATAGTCTCGTCAACATCTGAACAACCATCGCCGTTCTCGTCATTAAAGACTCCTGCTTTTACAATCACAATTTCAGGCTTCTGACATAAGTCGATTATCGTTGGATCATCATTATTAATTTCTGTTCCTGAATCATCACTTACTACAGTCTGATCTGGAGCCGTTCCAGTTGCTGTCGCTTGGTTCACTACTTCCCCAGCATCAATGTCTGCTTGGGTGATTGCGTAGCTGGCTTCATATATCCAAGTTTCTGTTACATCAAGCTCTCCATCCCCATCAGTGTCTCCACTTAATGGACCAGCTATTGGACCTCCTAATAATGGATCGTCTACTATGATGTTAGACAGACTTACATTTCCTTGGTTAATTACTGTGAATGTGTATGTAATAGTCTCATCAACATTTGAACAAGCATCGCCGTTCTCATCATTAAAGACTCCTGTTTTCACTATAACAAGTTCAGGCTTCTGACATAAGTCGATTATTGTTGGTTCATCATCATCAATTGTCGATCCTGATAAATCAGATACTGTACTTTGGTCTGGAGCTGTTCCAGTAGCTGTCGCTTGGTTCACTACTTCCCCAGCATCAATATCTGCCTGGGTGATTGCGTAGCTGGCTTCATATATCCAAGTTTCTGTTACATCAAGCTCTCCATCCCCATCAGTGTCTCCACTTAATGGACCGGCTAATGGACCTCCTAATAATGGGTCGTCTACTATGATGTTAGACAGACTTACATTTCCTTGGTTAGTTACTGTGAATGTGTATGTGATAGTCTCATCAACATTTGAACAAGCGTCACCGTTCTCGTCATTAAAGATTCCTGTTTTTACAATTGCAATTGCAGGGTTTTGACAAAGTTCGATAACTGTCGGTTCGTCGTTTCCAATTGTCAATCCTGATAAATCAGATACTGTACTTTGGTCTGGAGCTGTTCCTGTAGCTGTCGCTTGGTTCACTACTTCCCCAGCATCAATATCTGCCTGGGTGATTGCGTAGCTGGCTTCATATATCCAAGTTTCAGTTACATCAAGTTCTCCATCACCATCAGTGTCTCCACTTATTGGACCGGCTAATGGACCTCCTAATAATGGGTCGTCTACTATGATGTTAGACAGACTTACATTTCCTTGGTTAGTTACTGTGAAAGTGTATGTGATAGTCTCGTCAACATCTGAACAATCGTCACCGTTCTCGTCATTAAAGATTCCTGTTT
>NZ_JACJVM010000037.1:0-304 GCF_014212065.1 Aequorivita sp. 609
CTCTCAAGCTCCTTTATGCGAGCTTCAAGCTCTTTCATCTTTTGGCTGCTACTGTCTTTCATTTCTATAATTCTAAATCCTTTTTCGTTAAAGGTAGAGAATTTATAAATCCATTTATAAATTGTTGGATTTCTTATTCCGTGAAGCTTCTCCAATTGGAGAACGCTAAACTTTCCGCTTTCAAAATCTGCAACAATCCTTTTTTTAAATTCAATTGAGTATTTACGCTGCTTGCGAATACTCCGTACATTTGCTTTCATAGGTTTTCACTCGTTAAGTGGTCAACCTATATCAGAGACGTACA
>NZ_JACJVM010000038.1:0-313 GCF_014212065.1 Aequorivita sp. 609
CTTCTCCTTATTTCTGTAAAATTTAAAATTATAAGTTCAGATTGGGTCATTTTCTTTGTTTTCGGGAATGTCGTTTTACATTACAGCCAACGGCAGTCTGTCTCAAAACTACACTAATTTTCTTTTAAATTCAGTTGCAGGGTTAAGATTTCCGTATTTCATTAATTTTATAAAATTTCTCGGGAATGCGAATTTTAAAGCTTGCTGAGTGGATAATTGGGTTATAGCAAGCAACATAACCCCTAAAAACGAATTGAGCGCAGCGCAAACGGCCGTTATATCGAACTTTACACCGAGATTAAAGAGTCGTTTA
>NZ_JACJVM010000039.1:0-349 GCF_014212065.1 Aequorivita sp. 609
ACACCATTGAGAATGTGAAGGCCAAGATCCAGGACAAAGAAGGCATTCCCCCTGACCAGCAGAGGTTGATCTTTGCTGGCAAACAGCTGGAAGATGGTCGCACACTGTCCGACTACAACATTCAGAAAGAGTCTACCTTGCATCTGGTGCTGCGTCTCAGGGGAGGCATGCAGATCTTCGTCAAGACCTTGACAGGCAAGACCATCACGCTCGAGGTTGAGCCAAGCGACACCATTGAGAATGTGAAGGCCAAGATCCAGGACAAAGAAGGCATTCCCCCTGACCAGCAGAGGTTGATCTTTGCTGGCAAACAGCTGGAAGATGGTCGCACACTGTCCGACTACAACAT
>NZ_JACJVM010000040.1:0-350 GCF_014212065.1 Aequorivita sp. 609
TGTATATCCCTGATTAGTGTTGACCGTTATTTATTAATTTAGATTATCAAAAATAGTCATCAATTTTCTTTCTTGAGGCCTCAAGAAAGAAAATTGATTTATGAACTTCTCAGGGCTCATTCTGTCGTTATTGTTATGTAATCTTTTACTGTTGTAATTCTTGACCGCTTTTGCCGTCATTCTTTTTAACTGGATAAATGTCTGTGGCTTCCAATGATCAAGATATTCCTCTTTTATGGTTCTATTGATACGTTCAGCATAGGCATTGTCATGGGCTGAGAGTGCCATACTTATTTGGCTTCCATTTTCCCTTAAAAGATCAATATATCCCTTGTAGGTATACTGACTCC
>NZ_JACJVM010000041.1:0-353 GCF_014212065.1 Aequorivita sp. 609
AACGTTTCGTATATGATAAGTAGGCGATCACTAAGCCCTAAATTTTTGTCTAATCCTAAAGTTTGATACAAGCCAAAAATATTTCAATTAGTACTTTATCGCCTATTTTTCATATACATTGTTGTGTGTCAGTAAAAATAGCCTTTCGATTCAAAAATAACAATGGCAAAAAGGCTATTTTACCCAGTAACCCTTGCGCGCCAAGCTTAAAAATAATAACGCATTTAAAAAATCAGCTGCTGAACAAAAATTATATATATACCTGTATATGTTTAGTCTTTGTGAAGTTAAAGCGCTTCAAAGAGTTAAAAATCAGTATTTTATGCACTAAGCCCTTGATTTTGTCAAAAAAA
>NZ_JACJVM010000042.1:0-364 GCF_014212065.1 Aequorivita sp. 609
AACTGGAGCAAGTTTACGGGATCTGTTGATATCCAGGTGGTGGGAGATGATCTGACTGTGACAAACCCCAAACGCATCCAGCAGGCGTGTGAGAAGAAGGCCTGCAACTGCCTCCTGCTTAAAGTCAACCAGATCGGCTCTGTCACCGAGTCCATCCAGGCTTGTAAACTGGCTCAGTCTAATGGTTGGGGTGTGATGGTGAGCCATCGCTCCGGCGAGACCGAGGACACCTTCATCGCTGACCTGGTGGTCGGTCTCTGCACAGGACAGATCAAGACCGGCGCCCCCTGCAGATCAGAGCGTTTGGCAAAGTACAACCAGCTGATGAGGATCGAGGAAGAGCTCGGTGACAAGGCCAAGTTTG
>NZ_JACJVM010000043.1:0-366 GCF_014212065.1 Aequorivita sp. 609
GTTAATTTGCTTCACATGGGCTTCGGAGGAGCTCTGGGAGGAGCACCGCCAGGCCTGAAGCGGGGAGGTGGTGTTCGGTCCTTGCGGGCCTCCCGGGATCTGTTTCTCACCACCTTGCTGTGGATGGCACAGCTAACACAGTAATGCAGCTTCACGTAGAGCTTGGGCAATACATATGAGTCAAACACACTAGCTTCGGAGATGTCCCTCACAGCAGCGGCCTCCACGATGTTCCTGATGACAAACTTCTTGATGGCCTTGTCCTTGGGAACACAGCGGGCACAGTTGGTGCAGCGGATGGGCTGGACATGGCCACGGCCTTTCTTTGCACGTCCGTTGTTCCTTCTCTTCTTAGTCATCTTGAAC
>NZ_JACJVM010000044.1:0-368 GCF_014212065.1 Aequorivita sp. 609
GATGGCGGACGCACAGAACGAGAGGTCTTATCAGAAGCAGCCCACCATCTTCCAGAACAAGAAGCGGGTTCTGGCTGTTGAAGGAGGTGGCAAAGAAAAGCTCCCACGTTACCACAGAAACGTTGGCCTGGGCTTCAAAACCCCCAGAGAGGCTATTGAAGGCACTTATATCGATAAGAAATGCCCTTTCACTGGAAACGTGTCCATCAGAGGCCGGATTCTGTCCGGTGTGGTGACCAAGATGAAAATGCAGAGGACCATCGTCATCAGGCGGGACTACTTGCATTACATTCGCAAGTACAACCGTTTTGAGAAGAGACATAAGAACATGTCTGTCCACCTCTCCCCATGCTTCAGGGATGTGACTC
>NZ_JACJVM010000045.1:0-369 GCF_014212065.1 Aequorivita sp. 609
AAGACCTGGGTCTGCAGCCTCCTCTCCAAGAAATCCTCCACTTTCAAGCCCAGAATGTAATCGAGCTTCATCTTGCCCTCATCCAGCACTCCAATGCGCACCAGACGCCTAAGCAAAGCATTACCTTCAAAGAGACGTCTAGCATCCTTCTCATCCAGAGTGAGAAGCTCTCTGGCAGCCTTGCGGATTTTGGCCAGAGTGAACTTCACCCGCCAGACCTCTCTCTTGTTCCTGAGTCCATACTCGCCAATGAGCTTCAACTCCTGGTCGAGACGTGACTTCTCGAAGGGACGTCTGGGGGTGACGTACGTCTTACTACAAACCCAACTCCTGGCAACCGGCATGGCGACTTACTGACGCCTGTCTGTG
>NZ_JACJVM010000046.1:0-371 GCF_014212065.1 Aequorivita sp. 609
CTTAAGGGTCACAGTGGATGGGTCACCCAAATCGCCACCACACCCCAGTTTCCCGACATGATTCTGTCCGCATCCCGGGATAAGACCATCATCATGTGGAAGCTGACCCGTGATGAGACCAACTATGGCATCCCCCAGCGTGCTCTGAGGGGCCATTCCCACTTTGTGAGTGATGTTGTCATCTCATCTGATGGTCAGTTCGCCCTGTCTGGCTCCTGGGACGGCACCCTGCGCCTGTGGGATCTGACAACGGGCACTACAACCCGCCGTTTTGTTGGACACACCAAGGATGTTCTTAGCGTGGCTTTCTCTGCTGACAACCGTCAGATTGTGTCTGGTTCCAGAGACAAGACCATCAAGCTGTGGAACAC
>NZ_JACJVM010000047.1:0-371 GCF_014212065.1 Aequorivita sp. 609
CTTCGTCATCTTCCTCCTCCTCATCTTGATTTATCTGGAAGTAGCGTAGTTCATAGCTCTCCTTGGTGTTCGCTACTACACGCAGCCAGTCACGCAGGTTGTTCTTCTTCAGGTACTTCTTGGTAAGATACTTCAGGTACCTTTTAGAGAAGGGGACCTCTGATGTCACTGTGATTTTGCTCTTGCTCCTTTCGATGGAGACCACGCCACCACCCAAGTTACCAGCTTTACCATTCACTTTGATGCGCTCCTGAAGGAACTGTTCAAAGTTAGCAGCATCCATGATGCCATCCTCCACAGGATGGGTGCAGTCCAGGGTGAACTTCAGGACCTGCTTTTTCTTCTTCCCACCCTTGGTCACCTGCTTTTTA
>NZ_JACJVM010000048.1:0-373 GCF_014212065.1 Aequorivita sp. 609
ATTTATTTAAGAATTAGAACAATTTAAAAAAGGACAACACTTCATCTCAACATTAAAAACATTAAAAACACAGCACATGGTTCTGGTCTTCATGTCAGAAACCAAATCTAAACGAGTGGATTGATTCTCCTCAGCATTCTCCCATCCTGGAGATCAACGTGTTCACCTTCTTCTCCATGTTATCCAGACACAGCATGCACTCGTTTGGGTAAGTGGCTCCATCAGTTCCACACACAGGGTTATATTCCCGGGTACACATGGGAAGGGAGTATTCGGAGCATTTTGGCACTTTAGAGCCATCAGGGATCACAGCTGCACTTGCCAAGGCTGCCAAGCACAACACTAGAAGAATCCGTCCCAACATGATTGTTTG
>NZ_JACJVM010000049.1:0-373 GCF_014212065.1 Aequorivita sp. 609
CACGTGCATGTGTTTGAAAACATCATCGCCGAAGCGGTTCGGGAAGCTCATCATGGTGCCTTCTGGGAGCTTGACGTAGAAGGTGTCGTTGTTGAAGGTGATGGCCAGCTTGAACTCTTCGTCCTGCACAAAGGGGAAACACGGTTCACGGACTTCGGAGCCCCATCCGCCCTGTTTGGAGTTACACACGATGGTGTTGGTGTCTCCATGCTCATTAAAGCGAGGGTTGAAGTGAAGGGCGATTGCGTCTGTGTCGTGACCGATGTTGATGGAGAACGATACACAGCCGGGTTTGATCTTCCCAGAGATCTTCATCTCCATCCCGGCCTTGAAGCTCATGTCTTTTAAGGTGAACACCATCTTGTTGTGTTGG
>NZ_JACJVM010000050.1:0-379 GCF_014212065.1 Aequorivita sp. 609
AAAATTAGTGTAGTTTTGAGACAGACTGCCGTTGGCTGTAATGTAAAACGACATTCCCGAAAACAAAGAAAATGACCCAATCTGAACTTATAATTTTAAATTTTACAGAAATAAGGAGAAGAAGTTTAAAACTTTGGAATGGACTACCTGAGAAATATTATAATTGGAAACCTGACGAAAAAGCAATGAGTGCGTCAGAAATGATAAGACACGTTTTGGAGGCTGATTATGGATGGAATCTTATTATTAATCAAGGTGATATGACAAATTATAAAACACCTTGGGAAAACCGAGCATTTATTAGCCTTACTGATGAACTTGAATTTGCCGAACCTTATAGAAAAACATTTATAGAAAGTATTGAACATTTTTCGGATAA
>NZ_JACJVM010000051.1:0-382 GCF_014212065.1 Aequorivita sp. 609
AGCAGGTCAAGATGGTGCAGCGCCTGACGTACCGCCGTAGGCTTTCCTACAACACTGCTTCAAACAAGACCAGACTGTCCCGTACTCCAGGTAACCGCATTGTATACCTGTATACCAAGAAGACTGGCAAGGCACCCAAGTCAGCATGTGGGATCTGCCCCGGTAGACTACGTGGTATCCGTGCTGTGAGGCCCCAGGTTCTCATGAGACTCTCAAAAACCAAGAAGCATGTCAGCCGAGCTTACGGTGGTTCCATGTGTGCCAAGTGTGTACGAGACAGGATCAAGCGAGCTTTCCTCATTGAGGAGCAGAAGATTGTCGTCAAAGTACTAAAGGCACAGGCACAGAGCCAGAAGTCTAAGTAGATGTTGATTTGTACTCG
>NZ_JACJVM010000052.1:0-384 GCF_014212065.1 Aequorivita sp. 609
GAAGTGAGCACTGTGAGGTGTGCACTAAAGCCCTACCTTGAATATGTCACCAGTCCATTTCAACGGGGAGCGGATTACATAAGAGACCTGAATTTTGAGGACCTGAAGGCCACACTGCTCCAAAAGAGTGAGGAGCTAAGAGAGAGCCTGGAGCAGAGCATAAAGGAGCTGCAGGCTAAGCAGGACCCCTCTACCTGAGAGAAAAGATGGATCTTTACACTCCTGAAGATCAAAGAGCACCTGAGAAATTTGGATGATTTGATTTGTTTTATTGTTGCCATTTTTTTCTATGAATTAACATTTTGATTCCAAAATCAAATATATAAGTGTTCATGCTTATTTTATCCAGCACTAAGCACTCAAACAGTCCAAAATGTAGATTCC
>NZ_JACJVM010000053.1:0-386 GCF_014212065.1 Aequorivita sp. 609
TTTTGATCATCCACAGTAGTTTGAAGTGTGTAGCAAACCTCAGTGATCATTCCCCGTACAATTTGGTGTCTACTATCAGGATCTGATGTGGATAATTGCGGATTTTCCGAACTTTTGTCCGCCTCGAGCTCCTGTTTGATACGGGTGTATTTCTTGTGGTGTTTTTTATGCTTGGCTATCTCTGTGCTGAGCGCTTCTGCCTTATCTCCGTCTGCTTGTTCTAATGCAAGGCTGTGTTCTTTGAGTTTATCCTCGATATAGGCCAGATGCCGTTCAATTTTCTTTTTGTTGTAATTGTTTTTCTTGCTGTTTTGTGCCCGAAGTTTTGTAGAATCTCCAGCAATTAACAATCCTCCAATAAGGTTAAAGTTTTTGGCAATCTCAAC
>NZ_JACJVM010000054.1:0-390 GCF_014212065.1 Aequorivita sp. 609
AGAATGAAGCCCGCCTTTGCCATGTCCAAGACTTTGAGGTTGCCATAAGAGAAAGCGATGGCGTTGGGTGGAGTGGCTACGGGAAGCATGAATGCCAGCGAAGCACTGATCGTGCAGGGCAGCATCACATAGAGAGGATGGAGCCCAATGGTTGTGGCCATAGAGGCAAGAATGGGCAAGAATAGCGTGGTGGTGGCTGTGTTGCTGGAACACTCCGTGAACGTTCCCACCAGCAAACACAGAATCAGAGAGATGGCGAAGGGTGGAATGCTCTGCAGAGGGGCCAGGCTTTGACCCAACCACAACGATAGTCCAGACGCCTCACTTCCACTTGCCAAGGCAAATCCTCCCCCAAGGAGCAGGACTATGTTCCAGGGCATGCGATCATGC
>NZ_JACJVM010000055.1:0-392 GCF_014212065.1 Aequorivita sp. 609
CAAAACATTTCAAAAAGTGATACACTTCCTGCTGCCAGTTGGTGGCGCTATAACTTTGACTCACAATAGTCACATCCATGTGATCAGACTCCTATAACGAACACACTCGTGAAGTTTCATAAAGATCAATATATGTATGCAGACGTTATAACACATTTCCTGTTTCCTTTTTCTCGCCATAAATTCGTTGCCTCGCCACGGCCAAACCGTTCGAGATATCAAAAATCCCCTGGCAATTTTTAATCATCAGTGTCTTGACTTCATGCTGACCGAGTTTGGTGGCGATCGGATTAATCGTCTAGGAGGAGTATATCAAATTCCAGAGCATGCGTTTTTCAAACAACCCTTAATAGCTGACTTCCTGTTGGCGTGGTGTTTAACTTAGAGCACGG
>NZ_JACJVM010000056.1:0-396 GCF_014212065.1 Aequorivita sp. 609
ATGTCCGCTGATTGTGAGGTAAGCAGCATCATCCTGACAGATAAAATAGAGAGTTCTCCACAGGAGGTAGATGAAAGACTCAAATGTCCATCTCAAACTGGTTGTCATCTGCCAGACCCTTCTCCTCCTCCAACTCCTCTTTGAGTTCCTGCAGTTTGGACATTGGATGGTGTGAAGGAATGGTCACCCCAGGAATCTGGGGCAAACAACAGGGTGGAGTCCGGGCAATTGGAGAGTTCCTACAGTCGAGGAGGAACTTTCTGTCATAAATGATCCGAGTTCCCCCTGGTGTGGTGGAGAAGAGTGTTCCTCCAGGGGTCTGACTGTAGCAGTCTGGGAGCTGAGACCAGTCTTTGAGGTGCAGCACGCGCGTGGGAATGGGACAGCTCTTGCTCT
>NZ_JACJVM010000057.1:0-396 GCF_014212065.1 Aequorivita sp. 609
TGATCTTGTGGAGGTTAAAGGTGGAGACCGAATCCCAGCTGATCTTCGTATCATCTCTGCACATGGATGCAAGGTGGACAACTCTTCCCTCACTGGTGAATCTGAGCCCCAGACTCGTGCTCCTGACTTCTCCAATGAAAATCCCCTGGAAACCAGAAACATTGCATTCTTCTCCACCAACTGTGTTGAAGGTACTGCCAGAGGGATTGTCATCAACACCGGTGACCGTACCGTCATGGGTCGTATCGCCACTCTTGCCTCCAGCCTGGAAGGTGGAAAAACACCAATTGCTAAAGAGATTGAGCACTTCATCCACATCATCACTGGTGTAGCTGTCTTCCTGGGCGTGTCCTTCTTCATTCTTTCTCTGATTCTTGGATATGGGTGGTTGGAAGC
>NZ_JACJVM010000058.1:0-397 GCF_014212065.1 Aequorivita sp. 609
CAGCAACATCTTATTGTGACCCAGTCCCTGATCTCCATCTACATCGTCAATTCCATAATAGCATTGACAATGTCGTTATTGTTATTCTTCAGTGCACGCACAGCCTTTGCCCTGGATACATTGGCCTGTGACATGACCAGCTCAATGTCCTTGACTTCCACTCCGGTCTCATCAACCTCTTCCTCTTCGCTCTCCTCCTGTACTGTGGGCGTCTGTGTGTTTTCCTGGATGTTTGAAACGGCTTCTCCTTGAACCTTGAACTTCTCTGCAGCTGCTAACTGAGCTTGCTGTGACAGGTCTTCAATCTTGGCCTCACCGAAGACAATGTAAGTATCTGAAGCTGGACTTTTGTAGACATCTGGTTTGGTGATGACAAAGAGAATGTTCTTGGACTTGC
>NZ_JACJVM010000059.1:0-398 GCF_014212065.1 Aequorivita sp. 609
GCTTTCTGTCTCTCTCATTCCTCTTTTCATCCTTTGAGTTACTCAATAAGGCTCTAAGGAAGAGACACACAATAGTGTCGTCATTGAGTGTATGTGTTTTTGTGTATCTGTGATGATATTCTCATGCCTTTGTTTTTCCCTTTATCTGCTTCCTTTTTCTTTTCTTTTTTTACACAAATGCCTCTGGTACGTCACTGCCGTTGATTTTCAAATAGATTTTAGCATCATTTTCTTTCTCCTTCCTCTTTTTGTGCAGAGTTCTCCTGAAGTACAGCAGGTAGAGCGGTAACAAGAAGCCCAGCATACTGAGAACCAGCAGACCAACGTTCACCCAGAGCGGGTCTCCCTTCAGTGGTCCCATCATGGCCATGAACAAAGGCTGCTGCAGCAGAGCGAAC
>NZ_JACJVM010000060.1:0-399 GCF_014212065.1 Aequorivita sp. 609
CTCTTTTTGATACACTCGAGAAACTCAGCAAAAATGCGAGCACTCATCTCTTTTGCCCTATTTTGTGTGCTGTACCTGACTGTACAAGGGAAAGTCTCCAGTCCCAAGATTCAGGTGTACAGCCATTATCCAGGAGAGTATGGAAAACAGAACACCCTAATCTGTTATGTGAGTGGCTTCCACCCTCCTGATATCTCCATTGAACTGCTGAAGAATGGACAGCCTATCCCTAACACCCAGCAGACTGACCTGGCCTTCGAAAAGGGCTGGCAGTTTCACCTCACCAAGAGCGTCTCCTTCACACCAGAGAAATCAGACGAGTACTCCTGCAGTGTTCGACACATGAGCACTACCAAGAAAATTGTTTGGGAGTCCAACATGTAAAGCTAACAATCAAAG
>NZ_JACJVM010000061.1:0-400 GCF_014212065.1 Aequorivita sp. 609
CCTCTACGGCACTTGGCGCAAACCTTCCTCCCTTAAAGTGGACTACAACTTGCCCATGCACAAAATGAACAACACAGATCTGAACAGAATCATCAAGAGTGAGGAAGTCCAGAAGGCACTTCGTCCTGCTAATCTCAAGATTAATCGCAGAGTGTTCAAGAAGAACCCTCTGAAGAACTTGAGAGTGATGATGAAGCTCAACCCCTACGCCAAGACTGCACGTCGCCGTGCTATCCTGCAACACAACCCTGACATCAAGGCTAAGATGCTGAAACCCAAGAAGAAGAGGGTTGTGAAGAAGACCAAGGCCAAGAAGCCTGAAGCTGCTCCAGCTCAAGCTTAAGGCTCATAAACAGACTATGGAGTTCAGAAATGCTTTTCAAATAAAACAACTGTTGAA
>NZ_JACJVM010000062.1:0-403 GCF_014212065.1 Aequorivita sp. 609
ATGAAAAAAAAAAAAAAAAAAAAGGTTCTCAATTATCATTGTTTTTGGCTAGTGTCTAAATATCGAAGGCACACCGTGAACGCCTCCTTCCCCGCGGCGTCCATGTTTCCAGCTCGCGATGATTGCCAATTAGAGCAGAAATCAATTTACAGTCTCCATTGCTTAATTGATATCATTATGTTTACTGTAGAATGAATAATTGAATATTGTATCATTACATCAAAATGTAGTCGTGCATGAAGCGGGCCCGGCAGGTAGCCGTCGCTGAGAGGTTTTCTCGTTAAAAAGCAGTGATTGCTGATAATTAAGGGTTATCATTATATTCCCACTTCCTCAAATGCCGGCATTAGACATTCAGTCTTCCAAGTTCGGCCTAAAAAAACCCAAAACAAAACAAAAAAAA
>NZ_JACJVM010000063.1:0-404 GCF_014212065.1 Aequorivita sp. 609
ATTGATATGGGCGGTCATTAGTTGGTAATGTTAGATATGTGCTCATTAACAGCCCACGTCATCATCTCCTCTCTAAATAACACGTTAAAAAGATTGAAAATATCCACAGTTGCAATTAATACATGATTCTCGTCATTTTGAAAATGCCAATAAGTTTAAAAATGATCTGATATGCAGAAGTAGAGCTGACGTCCAGGGGCTAAGTGTGAGGATGTGAGAAGAATCATGACAGGATTCATTTTGCCACTTCTCCAGCCTTCTTTTCTTGCTCGATATCTTCTTTAGTCGGCAGAGTGTTCTTCTCCGCTGTGTTTGTCTTTTTTAGACACCTCTTGTCAAAGTTTTGCACTTCGTCTTTAACGGGGTTGTTGTCACTCATTTTGGAGAGTCTTTCGCTGGCCTCG
>NZ_JACJVM010000064.1:0-406 GCF_014212065.1 Aequorivita sp. 609
TTGTGACTTACACTAAAGAACATGTATTTACACTGAGGCAAAAATCAACTAAATCAATGCCATTAAAATGACCAAAAAACAATTGCATAAAGTCCCTAAAACAGTGTCACACAATACCTAGAGCTTGAGGTTTTATTTCTCACAGTCTCATTCAGGCTGTGAGACACAGTCCCCTGTGTCAGGCGACTCCTTTTTCACTACACTAGTGGATTTCAGTAAACCACTCGGGTACCCGAGACAGTAATGTGGCCTTCTGGTACAATGTTTTAACACTAGAGGTATCTTCCTTAGACAAGAGGGTAGCTAGCTGCTGTAGCAATACCACAGTGGTTGTGTCGGTCCTTTGCCATGTAGATATATCCTTTATCACCCCAGTTCTCACTCCAGCTGTTCTTGACAATCCAGT
>NZ_JACJVM010000065.1:0-409 GCF_014212065.1 Aequorivita sp. 609
AAACAATCAAATTTATTGATTCACAAGCATAACACCAGGTTAACGCTTCACTTAAGACCAGTCAGCAGCGGTGCCGCCCCAGTCTCCGGCCTGAGCGGTGGGGGCAGCAGACCAATCCTCAGTGGCAGGCTGAGCACTCCAGTCCTCTGCAAACACCTCAGCAGGTGCAGCTTTGGCAGGAGCCTCTATGCCAGCTGGGAACTGCTGGATGGGCACAGATGGAACCTGAACACCTTCAGACCAGTCAGCAACCTCAGGCTGGTTGAAGTCGGGAACAGGAGCGGTCCATTCACCCTGGAACTCCTCCTTACCAACAGCCTTCTCAGCAGCAGCCTGCTCTTCCTTCTCAATCTCTTCGGGATCTCTGTAGAAGTACAGATCAGGCATGACCTCCCATGGGTGCTCTCTG
>NZ_JACJVM010000066.1:0-409 GCF_014212065.1 Aequorivita sp. 609
CAATGTTGTCGAAGTCTAAAGCTTCACCGTATATAGTAACCTTACTCCGCTCTTTTGTTCTTTCTGATTAATACTTAAAATTAACTTATTTAGTAAAAATCAAACTTAAGCCGTATATAATCAATGGCTAGTTTTAGCTTACTTACGAAAGTCCTCGCGGACTTTCTATCTGTGATTTATTTGCTAACTTTATTGCTTAACCACGCCACTAATCATATACAAATCCGTCAGACTGTCTCAAAACTTAATAAGTTTGTTGAAAACTCATTGCACTCTCTTTAGATGCTACCTTGGTTATTTGTATCTTAAGGTATGGAATATCAACAAGGAGAAAACCGTCAACAACTCGCTTTATATACTAGCTGTTTGGACGACATGGTCCCGCAAGACAACTCGGTACGCTTTATCG
>NZ_JACJVM010000067.1:0-409 GCF_014212065.1 Aequorivita sp. 609
CCGTGAGATCGCTCAAACTTGACGGGGTTCTGCTGCCAGGCGGTGATGGTGCTCATCATGGCGTCCATGTCCAGAGCGCTGATGACATCGTACTGCTTAAAGCCATCTTCACCAACTTCAATCTCATCTTGGGGCTTGAAGAAATCATCCTGATGGACCACACAGCAGTTGGGCAGGTTCTTGATCAGTCTGTCCGTCAGTGTCGTTTTACCCCCGTTTGTGACCCCTCCGATGCCGATGATGAGCTTCATCCTCAAACTGAGACAGGCGCGCGTCGATGTGCGAAAAGTCGTTAATTACACCAAATACGGATCGATGACCGTACGAAGGAAAGCGTGAAAAGAGAAGGTTAAAGGAAATGTCAACTACTCGAGTCCTCCATGACGGTCAATGAAAGCTGGACGATGGC
>NZ_JACJVM010000068.1:0-409 GCF_014212065.1 Aequorivita sp. 609
CGGATTCATTGATTCTCCAGTGAAAAACTGATAATTTTTGATGTTGCCTAGAATTTTCTTGACCTCAGCCGGTGCGTTAGCCATGAAAGGGTCTACCCTGTCAGGTGCAATTTCCTGTAGCTTGGTTTTCACTGCCTTCATGTAGTCCTTAATGTGGGCCGTGTAAGATTTCTTGTCAAAGGAGGTCTCCTGAAGCTTGTGGTTGAGAACAATATCCACACCGCTGACAGTGGAACTCTCACAGCCCTCATCCTGAACTTCTGCTGACGCATTGCCACCAATCAGTGCATCGTCTATGTCTCCCTCTGACCTGCTGATCATCTTTCCCTCCACTTCAATCATCATTCCATTCTCAGACTCTTTGATTTTGTAGATGTCGGAGAACATCTCATCCCCGGTGATGATGTCC
>NZ_JACJVM010000069.1:0-412 GCF_014212065.1 Aequorivita sp. 609
AAAATGGCAAAGATCAAGGCCAGAGACCTTCGCGGAAAGAAAAAAGAGGAGCTGCTGAAACAGCTGGATGATCTGAAGGTGGAACTTTCCCAGCTCCGCGTTGCCAAGGTTACTGGTGGAGCTGCCTCCAAACTCTCGAAGATCCGCGTTGTCCGCAAGTCCATCGCTAGAGTCCTCACAGTTATCAACCAGACACAGAAGGAGAATTTGAGGAAGTTTTACAAGGGTAAGAAGTACAAGCCTTTGGACCTGAGGCCCAGGAAGACCCGTGCCATCCGTCGTCAGCTGACAAAACACGAGCAGAACCTGATGACCAAGAAGATGCAGAGGAAGTCTCGCCTCTACTCCATTCGCAAATTCGCCATCAAGGCTTAAGAGGCTGTACTGTTGTTTTTCACAGAAAAAAATAAAC
>NZ_JACJVM010000070.1:0-413 GCF_014212065.1 Aequorivita sp. 609
GCCGCTCGGGTCATCATCGAGAAGTACTACACCCGGCTGGGCAACGACTTCCACACCAACAAGCGCGTGTGCGAGGAGATCGCCATCATCCCCAGCAAGAAGCTGCGCAACAAGATCGCCGGGTACGTGACGCACCTGATGAAGCGCATCCAGAGAGGGCCGGTCAGGGGAATCTCCATCAAGCTGCAGGAGGAGGAGCGCGAGCGCAGGGACAACTATGTGCCTGAGGTTTCCGCTCTGGATCAGGAGATCATCGAGGTCGACACCGACACCAAGGAGATGCTCAAGCTTCTGGATTTCGGCAGCCTGTCGAATCTCCAGGTGACTCAACCTCCCGTCGGCATGAACTTCAAGACCCCGCGCGGAGTCTGAACACTTGTAATATATCTCTTAATAAAACCCTGGGAAAATCC
>NZ_JACJVM010000071.1:0-414 GCF_014212065.1 Aequorivita sp. 609
CAGAAATAAAACATGGAATAGATAGCCTTTATCGTTTGTCGATTCGCTGTCTGCCTGATTAAGACAAGTATCCTCAACACTTGTACAGAATATCTAGTGCGGACAAATAGCAGGCTTTCTCAGAAACATAACATTCAGATGCATGGTTAGGGTGAAATCGCTTATTGGTAGAATATTCCAGGAGCAATCCTTGACCTTGAGATGTTGGAATATTGGATTTAGAGAAAGTCTTCTGGCTTATTGGCACTGTACTTAAATGCACAGTAAGGGAATCTGGCAGCTCACTAACCGAAGACAAGTCAGTTGTAGTATCCTTGCCGAAGTTTAGAACCACCAGGAAGCCTTTTTTGAGCCCATCCAGCTCACGCAAATAAGCAAATACGTTGACATCACTCCAGATGTAGCAGAACCAGC
>NZ_JACJVM010000072.1:0-414 GCF_014212065.1 Aequorivita sp. 609
TTCGGTTCTGATGAGGAAGAGGATGAGGAATCCAAAAAGATCAAGGAGGAGAGGCTTGCAGCATACAATGCAAAGAAAGCAAAAAAGCCTGCACTTATCGCCAAGTCTTCCATCCTGTTGGACGTCAAGCCCTGGGATGATGAAACTGACATGACCAAGCTTGAGGAGTGTGTCCGCAGCATTCAGTTGGACGGTTTAGTCTGGGGACAATCTAAATTGTTGCCTGTCGGCTACGGCATCAAGAAGCTGCAGATTGCCTGTGTCGTGGAGGATGATAAAGTTGGAACAGACCAGCTGGAGGAACTGATCACAGCCTTTGAGGACTATGTACAGTCAATGGATGTCGCAGCCTTCAACAAGATCTAAAACCCCGCCACACAAAGCATTAAGCCAATAAAAGCACTTCAAATGCAA
>NZ_JACJVM010000073.1:0-416 GCF_014212065.1 Aequorivita sp. 609
ATTGAAGAGTTTATGCTTTCTTTTGTGCAGCTTTCTGGAGCTTCTTCACCTCTTTCTTGATGATCTTGTTCCTCATTTTCTTGGCCTTCATCACCTTGAAGCGATCAAAGTCAGACATCGCTGCCCGCTTCTTTCTGGCCTCAATTTTCTTGGCCCAGCTGCTTTCTTCCCACTTCTTGTTGATCTCGGCCTTTTCCCAGGCGCGTCTCACGTACTTCTGACGGGCGCTGTGAGGAACTTTGATGACGTAGTCAGTGAGCTGCAGACACTTGAAGGGCATCGCCTGCCTCCTCACGCCAGAGCACGGGCCGTCCACCAGTGCCCTGTTTTGGTCAATGACGTCTACAATCGCCACCAGCTTCCCCTCGTGAGGCCCGAAAGCGATGAATGCGACGCGGCCGATCTCGACAAAGCGC
>NZ_JACJVM010000074.1:0-418 GCF_014212065.1 Aequorivita sp. 609
AGTCTTGGTATGCTGACCACGTACACGCAGACCCCAGAAGTGACGGAGGCCACGGTGAGCCCTGATCTTCTTCAGCCTCTCCAGATCTTCTCTTAGTTTGTTGTCCAGACCGTTAGCGAGGACCTGACTGTATTTTCCATCTTTAATGTCCTTTTGTCTGTTTAGGAACCAGTCAGGGATTTTGTACTGGCGAGGGTTCTGCATAATTGTCACCACCCTCTCAACCTCATCTTCAGTAAGTTCTCCAGCCCGCTTGCTCAGATCAATATCAGCTTTTCTCAGGACCACATGGGCATATCGTCTTCCAACGCCCTTGATGGCAGTGATGGCAAATGCGATCTTGCGTCTTCCGTCAATGTTCGTGTTGAGAACACGAAGGATGTGCTGGAACTTCTCTGGAATTACGAGCGACATCTTG
>NZ_JACJVM010000075.1:0-419 GCF_014212065.1 Aequorivita sp. 609
CATAATTCCATTTTTAATTTTTTTTTAGATGGCATTCTCCACAATGCACACAGCTTTCACTCTTCAGACTTTAAAGACACAGACTTAATGGCCTGAAACCTTTGGTGCAACCGGAACTTCGCTGTTTATCAGGCTTGTTAAGTCCTCAAAGTCAACAAAGATGATGAGGTCATCATTTTTCAGGTAATTCCGTCTGCGTAAGTCATAGTGTTTTATGAAAGTCCTCCATCCCAATGACTGTCCTCGATAACACTGGCAGCTTGGGTCAAAGGTCCCATACTTTCTTGGATTGTCCCATATTAGTTGGTCTCCATTGACTGCGGTCAGGTCAGTGGTGAGGCTACGAGCAGAGGACATCCTCAGCTTAATGTCTGGATCCTGGTCCATCACCACTATGGTGGCCTGGCGGTTCACAGCAG
>NZ_JACJVM010000076.1:0-430 GCF_014212065.1 Aequorivita sp. 609
AGGGACTCTCTACACATACCCAGAGAACTGGAGGGCCTTTAAGGCTCAGATCGCTGCCCAGTACAGTGGGGCCCGTCTGAAGATTGCAAACGCCCCCCCTGCCTTCACCTTTGGGCAGACGAACCGATCCCCTGCTTTTCTTAGCAACTTTCCCTTGGGAAAGGTTCCTGCTTACCAGGGTGATGATGGCTTCTGTCTGTTTGAGAGCAATGCCATTGCTCACTACTTGAGCAGTGATGCCCTTCGTGGCAGCACTCCCCAGGCCAGTGCCCAGGTGCTGCAGTGGGTCAGTTTTGCTGATTCCGAGATCATCCCTCCAGCTAGCGCCTGGGTGTTCCCCACTTTGGGTATCATGCAGTTCAACAAACAGGCAACAGAACAGGCTAAGGAAGAGGTGAAACGAGTCCTCGCCGTCCTGAATCAGCACTTA
>NZ_JACJVM010000077.1:0-431 GCF_014212065.1 Aequorivita sp. 609
CCGACGCCAAGATGAACGACACAGTCACTGTCAGGACCAGAAAGTTTATGACAAACCGGCTGCTTCAGAGGAAGCAAATGGTTGTCGATGTCCTGCATCCAGGCAAAGCAACAGTCCCCAAGACCGAGATCAGGGAAAAGCTTGCAAAAATGTACAAAACCACCCCAGATGTGGTGTTCGTCTTCGGCTTCAAAACTCAGTTTGGTGGTGGCAAAACAACAGGGTTTGGCATGATCTACGACTCGTTGGACTACGCCAAGAAAAACGAGCCCAAATACAGGCTGCAAAGGCATGGCCTTTATGAGAAGAAAAAGACATCCAGAAAACAGCGCAAGGAACGCAAGAACAGAATGAAGAAAGTTAGAGGCATCAAGAAAGCCTCTGTTGGTGCTGCTGGCAAGAAGTAAGATCTTCAGGGAAGACCATCGGCC
>NZ_JACJVM010000078.1:0-432 GCF_014212065.1 Aequorivita sp. 609
AAAATATGCATATTTTATTAAGTTGGAGGTGAGGATGATCAAGCATTGGGAAGAATTAGCAGCCGGTACAAGCCGCAAAAGCACATATTTCACAGATGTCCACATTCACAGATGCTAGTCTAGCAAGGGACATTGTTGCTCCTTTCTGCATGCACAGGGGCACAAACTCCTGTGGCAGTGTTGGATTGGAACATACAGAAAAGTAGCTCGTCTTGGCCAACCGGGGGTTTTGTGTTTGTGGTTTTTGTTGATCGGTCAACTGCTGGAGAACTTTCACAGAGTCCAGTGAAAAGGAAAAATCACCTTCCTGGACTTGCACAGCCTCACAGACCAGGCAAAGAGCCACAACGAGGAAAGCGACACACAGGACGGTCTTCATGCTGGCTGGTTCTTCTCGAGGATGGTTGAGTTTAGTATGTTTTTCAGTTGGTG
>NZ_JACJVM010000079.1:0-433 GCF_014212065.1 Aequorivita sp. 609
CACCAATCGCTCATCATGCAGCTGTTCCTGCGCGCTCAGTCTCTGCACACGCTCCAGGTGTCCGGACAGGAGACCGTCCGTGACCTCAAGGCTCATGTTCAGACTCTGGAGGGCGTGTCTGTGGAGGACCAGGTTCTCCTGCTGGCTGGAGCTCCTCTGGAGGACGACGCCACCCTGCTGACCTGCGGCGTCACGGAGCTCTGCACACTGGAGCTCGCCGCCAGACTCCTGGGAGGTAAAGTCCACGGATCTCTGGCTCGTGCCGGTAAAGTAAGAGGACAGACACCCAAAGTGGACAAACAGGAGAAGAAGAAGAAGAAGACGGGCCGCGCCAAGCGCCGCATCCAGTACAACCGTCGCTTCGTCAACGTGGTTCCAACCTTCGGCAAGAAGAAGGGCCCCAACGCCAACTCCTAAATGATTAATCTCTGAG
>NZ_JACJVM010000080.1:0-436 GCF_014212065.1 Aequorivita sp. 609
ATTTATCTCAATGGAGTTAGATCTTCTTGCTTGTACGAACAAAAACAACTGGACCCTTGGCGCTAGTTGCTGTGGAGGTCTCCACCAGCTTTCCACCGCTGATCTCAGATGTATGGTGGTACTTGGGGAAACTTATGGCTAGCTTGCTCCCTTCCATGGAGACTACGCCCTTAAATTTCTTCCCTCCAACAGTCTCCATGTCACTTTCTTTGCCAACAATGAATTTGTTGGTCACAACATGGTTGTTTGGATAGTACTGGATCCATGTGTACTCATCTCCATTCTGGATGACCTCCGTCACAAGCTTGAAGTCACGGCCCTTCGAGATGACATCATCAGGGATACCAATCAGTTTGCAGAACTCATCATATCCGTCCTGAGATTCGGTTTCCCACTTGCCGTTGAAAGCCATGGTTTGGGTGTTGATTGTTTTGCG
>NZ_JACJVM010000081.1:0-439 GCF_014212065.1 Aequorivita sp. 609
AAAAAAGTGGCTGTAGTTACGGGGGCAAATAAGGGCATCGGACTGGCGATTGTTAAAGGGCTGTGCAAGGCAGGTTTCAAAGGAGATATTCTCCTCACTGCACGGAATGAGAAACTGGGACAAGAGGCTATTGCTGGACTGCAGTCTGAGGGGTGCAAAAACGTAATCTTCCATCAACTTGATATTTGTGACCAGGGAAGCTCTCTAAAACTCAAGAAGTTTCTGGAGGAGAAGTACGGTGGCCTGGATGTTCTTATCAACAACGCGGGAATTGCCTTCAAACATTCAGCACCAGAGCCATTTGGAGAACAGGCCGAGGTGACCATGCGCACCAACTTCTGGGGAACGCTGTGGGTGTGTCATGCTCTTCTGCCGATACTT
This sequence comes from Aequorivita sp. 609, assembly GCF_014212065.1. NCBI lineage: Bacteria > Pseudomonadati > Bacteroidota > Flavobacteriia > Flavobacteriales > Flavobacteriaceae > Aequorivita > Aequorivita sp. 609. The sequence continues at coordinate 382 of NZ_JACJVM010000081.1, forward strand.
CGACCCGGTGCTCGAGTGGTCAATGTGTCCAGCTTTGTTAGCAAGAAATCGCTTGAAC
>NZ_JACJVM010000082.1:0-440 GCF_014212065.1 Aequorivita sp. 609
CACTGTGTTTATTTTGTTGGTGACTTTACATGTTTAGAAAAAGAACCCAAGGATTTTTCCTCCTGTGTGTTTCCGTCTGGCCTCCTCGTGGTCCATGATGCCAGCTGAGGTTGTCAAAACAATGAATCCAAACTGTCTAGACGGGAGAAGGTTGTTCTGCCACTTCTCCAGATCCTTCAACTGCACATCAAACCGTGGGCTGATGACGCCACACTTGTTCAGCCTTCCTGTGAGATTGACAACAATTTTTCCAGCTCTGTGATCATCAATGATCTCAAATTCTCCAATGTAACCATGCTTCATCATCACAGTAAGAAAGCGCACAATAACTTTAGAGCAGGGCCTGATGAGAACCTGGCGTTTCCCACGTTTCTCGGCATTGTTGATGCTTTTCAGCGCATCAGCGAGAACGTTCATGCGCACCATGATGCCAGTTCTGC
>NZ_JACJVM010000083.1:0-442 GCF_014212065.1 Aequorivita sp. 609
ATAAGAAGTATGAAGATATCTGCCCCTCCACCCACAACATGGATGTGCCTAACACCAAAAGAAATGACTACCAGCTGGTTGACATCAGCGAGGGGTTCCTCTCTCTTATGATGGACAATGGTGACGTGCGTGAGGACCTGCGCGTGCCAGACGGTGACCTGGGCAAAGAAATCGAAAGCAAATTTGCAGCTGGTGAAGAGATGTTGGTTACTGTGCTTTCAGCTATGGGCGAAGAATCTGCAGTGGCTGTCAAACCCATGACCAAATAGGAAGAGAGACTGGGCTGCTCAGGCTGCAACATGCTACACTTTAACAAATCTCTTGCATTTGTTTTTTTGGTTTTATTTGTCACCAAAGCTATGGCCTTCACAAACAACCTCACATTTTTGTTGTGATTGTATTCCTTTTTTCTTCTCCTTCCAATACTGTGCTGGACTTGTCG
>NZ_JACJVM010000084.1:0-444 GCF_014212065.1 Aequorivita sp. 609
ACCAGCAGCAACTGCGAGGTGGCAAAATGCAGATCTTTGTGAAAACTTTAACCGGTAAGACCATCACCCTCGAGGTCGAGCCCAGCGACACCATCGAGAATGTGAAGGCCAAGATTCAAGACAAAGAGGGCATCCCTCCTGACCAGCAGCGTCTGATTTTCGCTGGCAAACAGTTGGAAGACGGTCGCACACTTTCAGACTACAACATTCAGAAAGAGTCCACCCTCCACCTGGTGCTGCGTCTCAGAGGAGGCATCATCGAGCCTTCCCTCAGACAGCTGGCCCAGAAATACAACTGCGAGAAGATGATCTGCCGCAAGTGTTACGCCCGTCTGCACCCCCGTGCCGTCAACTGCCGCAAGAAGAAGTGCGGCCACACCAACAACCTGCGCCCCAAGAAGAAGCTGAAGTAGACTGTAGCATTGATGTGCTTCAGGAACTGCA
>NZ_JACJVM010000085.1:0-448 GCF_014212065.1 Aequorivita sp. 609
CTGCTGTTGTTGTGGGAAGTCGTTCTGATGCTCCCTTCAACAAGGTTATTCTGAGGAGACTCTTCATGAGCAAGACCAACCGTGCCCCTCTGGCCCTGTCCCGACTGATCCGTAAGATGAAGCTTCCAGGCCGTGAAAACCTGACTGCTGTTGTTGTGGGAACTATTACTGATGATGTCAGAATTCACAACATCCCTAAACTGAAGGTGTGTGCCCTAAAAGTGACCACCGGTGCTCGCCGCAGGATCTTGAAGGCTGGTGGACAGATCATGACCTTGGACCAGCTGGCACTTACTGCACCTAGAGGACAGGGCACTGTTCTGCTCTCAGGACCCCGTAAGGCCAGAGAGGTGTACAGGCATTTTGGAAAAGCTCCTGGAACCCCCCACAGCCACACCAAGCCCTATGTGCGCTCCAAAGGCAGGAAGTTCGAGCGTGCCCGTGGTCG
>NZ_JACJVM010000086.1:0-449 GCF_014212065.1 Aequorivita sp. 609
AGGTTTTTGAGTCATACACTTTAAAGGCAAGTTATGATTCAGTAGATCCAGCTCAGTAATGAAGATGATATTTCTTTTTATTTTCATTTATGATCCTGCTTTTTAGTCCACTCTTCTTTTAAATGGACATTTGGGGTTAACCATCTGTCCTCTCCGGCTCAATATCCCTGTCTCTTCCCATCTGTCGTCTTCTCCTTCGCACGTAGAACAGTGCACTCGCAACAAGACCAAGGAACATGGCGGCTCCCACAAAGACACTGACTGCCACTGTTGCTGTAGAGCTTCCACTGGAGTTCTCAATCTCTAAACGCAGATCTCTGAATTCCTGTATCTCAATCTCTCTGAATTGAGGCTCCAAAAGTCCAGTCACATCTTCAAGGGAGAGGAGGAAGATGGCATCATCTCCTTTAATGAAGCTTCGGCTCTTCAGACGATCATGTGTGATGTAA
>NZ_JACJVM010000087.1:0-452 GCF_014212065.1 Aequorivita sp. 609
AGCCTTTATTCAAAAAAAGGTTGGTTTTACAGCAGGCCATCCCCATAACCTACTAACCAAGCAACAGACAACCAGAAGCCGACCAAAGGGAAAAAGGTTAGGGGAAGTTGTCGGCTTTTGTGATTGATTGTTCGGTTGCTTCTAGTTTCTGGTGCTTCATTAGCGGGTCATAGACCTGGCTCTGTCCACTTCAGGTCCACTGGACCCCAGCCAGACATCCAGTGTTGCCAGAGAATGCACTAGAACAGGGCAGCGGACCCGAGTGCCGAATCCCTTGGCAGATTGGTTCTCCTCCTCTCCTCCTCAAAATAAAAAAATAAACGCAAGCATTGGCTAAAAGCCTGAAAGAGCCTTAGGCAGCGTGACGTCTCAACTCGTGTGCAGTCATCTGGTGGCAGCAAACTGCACACTAGATCACAGCAAACAAGTAGACCATCTCCGCTCCATCTCAG
>NZ_JACJVM010000088.1:0-452 GCF_014212065.1 Aequorivita sp. 609
TCTTACCATTCCGAACAGAGAAGTTAAGCCCGTTTGCGCCGATGGTACTGCAATCCTGTGGGAGAGTAGGTCGCCGCCTTCCTTTAAAACCTTCATCATTTACTTGATGAAGGTTTTTTTTGCCCTAAACTGAAATAACAAATTACCGATTTAATCTTTTAGGAGATTGTTCTTCTTCCTTTTATTTGAAAGTTGTTTTTCTAAAGTTATAAATAGAATGACCTACACTCCCACAGTGTGGGTGGTGATTGCAGCGTTACCTAAGTAACCCTGCAAGAACCGTTTTTAACTTGTCAAGCCGATTTTCTTTTTTGTCAACCTTATTATTACTGGAGGTGATTAAGGTTTTTTTTTGCCCTAAACTCAAAACGTCCAACTCGCTCACAGTGTGGGTGGTGATTGCAGCGTTACCAAAGTAACCCTGCAAGAACCGTTTTTAACTCCTCAAGCCG
>NZ_JACJVM010000089.1:0-455 GCF_014212065.1 Aequorivita sp. 609
ATGAAAGCTTAGAATCGGAGCTTCTGGAAGAACCATTTGTTCTTGCCTGTCTTGTACCTCTCCTCAAACTTAACCTTGGCCTCTCTCCTGGCTTTACGCTTCAGAGCAGGATCCCTGAAAACATCCTTGTTGACAACAGTTTTGTCCAGAGGAATGTCAACAGAGTATCTGGTTGGCATGAGGTGGTTGTAGTTGAACACTTTGACAAAAGCCTTGATCTTGGACCTCTTGGCAACCTTCTTCTTGCCCATGGTGGCTGTGACTTTACGAGGATAACGGTCGATGCCTGCGACCAGAGCGTGGCTGTAAGGACGGTCTGCGGTGCCATCATCAATGTTCTTGACAATCACAGCCTTGCGTCCGGCATAACGTCCAGCCAGGACCATCACCACCTTGCCAGGTTTCATAAACTTGCCCATCTTGATGGTGCTCTATGGCCGACGACAACAGGAAAG
>NZ_JACJVM010000090.1:0-458 GCF_014212065.1 Aequorivita sp. 609
AAGATGGCGGACGTTGAGCAGAAGAAGAAGCGTACCTTCAGGAAATTCACCTACAGAGGTGTGGACCTGGACCAGCTGCTGGACATGTCCTATGAGCAGCTGATGCAGCTCTACTGTGCCAGACAGAGGAGGAGGCTGAACCGCGGCCTCAGGAGGAAGCAGCAGTCTCTCCTTAAACGCCTCCGTAAGGCCAAGAAAGAGGCGCCTCCCATGGAGAAACCAGAGGTGGTGAAAACTCACCTGAGAGACATGGTCATCCTGCCGGAGATGGTTGGATCCATGGTCGGCGTGTACAACGGCAAGACCTTCAACCAGGTTGAAATCAAGCCTGAGATGATTGGTCATTACCTTGGAGAGTTCTCCATCACATACAAGCCTGTTAAACACGGTCGTCCGGGTATTGGAGCCACTCATTCTTCCCGCTTCATTCCTCTGAAGTAAAAATTGAGTATGTAAAT
>NZ_JACJVM010000091.1:0-460 GCF_014212065.1 Aequorivita sp. 609
CTGGCGCTGTCCGAGGCTTGAGTTTGAGCTTGATGGGGTCTTTGGGAGCCAGAAAACCATTGAGGCCGAGCTCCAGAGGAACCTGTGTCTCCTCGCACACGGAGATGTCGAACCTCTGCAGGATCTCCACGATGGCCAGCTTCATGGTCACCTGAGCAAATCGCATCCCGATGCAGTTCCTGGGGCCGAGGCCGAAGGGCATGTACATGTAGGGGTCAATCGACTCCTTGTTTCCTTTAGTGAACCTCTCCGGTTTGAAGCTCTCGGGTTCGCTCCAGTAATCCGGGTCTCTGTGGAGGGCGAAGGTTGGGATCATGACGACCATGTCTTTAGGGATGATGAGGCCGTTGATTTCCACCGTTTTCTTGCAGACCCGCTCGAGTCGAGCTGCGACGGGGTACAGCCGGAGGGACTCGCTCAGTGCGGCATCCAGATAGTCCATGTTCATGACGGCTTCGTA
>NZ_JACJVM010000092.1:0-461 GCF_014212065.1 Aequorivita sp. 609
AAAAGGGCAAAAAGTCAGTCGACAGGCACAGCCAGGAGTATCGGCAGCGGCGCGAAAGGAACAACATCGCCGTGCGTAAAAGCAGGGACAAGGCGAAGCAGCGCAACCTGGAGATGCAGCAAAAGATGATCGAGCTGAGCGCGGAGAACGAGCGCCTGCACAAAACGATCGATCAGCTGACGCGAGAACTCGGCAGCCTCAGAAACTTCTTCAAACAGAGGTCCGAACCTTCGTTTGGGACGGGGACGGCGGCGCGCTCGGCTGTTGACAGTCGGTGACGCGCGTTAGAGTGAGCGCGCTTCACCTCCCCAAAAAAACCTGCCAAAAACATACCTCAGTGAACTTGAATTACTATGTTCTTCTGTAGCAGACGTGCATTAAGTTACACATTGGATGATGATGGACTTTGGCACCGCACGGTGTCGTGATTATTTTTTTGTGAATGTTTTTGTATTCCAAAT
>NZ_JACJVM010000093.1:0-461 GCF_014212065.1 Aequorivita sp. 609
AGCCTTTATTCAAAAAAAGGTTGGTTTTACAGCAGGCCATCCCCATAACCTACTAACCAAGCAACAGACAACCAGAAGCCGACCAAAGGGAAAAAGGTTAGGGGAAGTTGTCGGCTTTTGTAATTGTTCGGTTGCTTCTAGTTTCTGGTGCTTCGTCAGCGGGTCAGAGACCTGGTGCCGTCCGCTTCAGGTCCACTGGACCCCAGCCAGACATCCAGTGTTGCCAGAGAATGCACTAGAACAGGGCAGCGGACACGAGCGCCGAATCCCTTGGCAGATTGGTTCTCCTCCTCTCCTCCTCAAAATAAAAAATAAACGCAAGCATTGGCTAAAAGCCTGAAAGAGCCTTAGGCAGCGTGACGTCTCAACTCGTGTGCAGTCATCTGGTGGCAGCAGATTGCACACCAGATCACAGCATACAAGTAGACCATCTCCGCTCCATCTCAGACAAGAGAGTCTGC
>NZ_JACJVM010000094.1:0-462 GCF_014212065.1 Aequorivita sp. 609
CGAGGGAGGAAAGACTGAAAAGATGAAACTGTACCTGGCTGCAGCCGTGCTGATGCTTGTACTTGCTGTACAGACAGAGGCCCAAGATGAGCCCACACTGGAGGAGCGTTTCGCCAAATTCCAGACTCAGGTGAAGGAGATTGCAGAGGACCTGACAGAGAAGACCAAGACTACGTTTGAACAGCTTGATAAGAGCGAGTTTGCTGTTAAAACCAAGAGCTGGTTTAATGAGCAGTATGAGAAGATGAAGCAGAAGCTGTCTGAAACCTTCAATTAAAATAAAAACCGATGACCTTATACCCTTCATCTCTGCAACCCTGCAATTACTTTGTGATATGTGATATCACCCCCACCCTGTTGTGCCGACTGGCGCATTTGTTACAGTTCAAAACAACTTCTAACTGTGATGATCTGCTCGTCATTTGTGTAATCTGTAAAATAGTTTACAATTTTGTGGGATGC
>NZ_JACJVM010000095.1:0-464 GCF_014212065.1 Aequorivita sp. 609
GGTCCAACGACAGACTACACCACTCTGGGTCAATGTCAAGGGGTTGGGTACTTCATGCATTTCAGCACAGCCACAGGTACCCAAGGAGACAAGGCTTACCTGGAAAGTCGCCTCTTTTACCCCAAAAGACGCTCCCAATGCCTGCAGTTCTATCATTACAGCAGTGGGGGCGCTGATGACCAGCTAAACATCTGGGTGCGCGAATACACCGCTGAAAACCCCAAAGGAGAACTGAGACTCATTCAGAAGATCAGTGGTGGACTTAAAGACTCCTGGGAACTACACCATGTGACGCTGGATGTCTCTGATAAATTCAGAGTGGTGTTTGAAGGAGTTAAAGGAAGAGACGCATCAAAGGGTGGCCTGTCTCTGGATGACATCAACCTCTCGGAGACCCAGTGTCCTCAGTACACTTGGCGCATTCGTGATTTTACCAGTCTTCTTGCTACAACTGCTGTTGGCAC
>NZ_JACJVM010000096.1:0-466 GCF_014212065.1 Aequorivita sp. 609
AGGAGGACATTGAGCGCATGGTGCAGGAGGCTGAGAAGTACAAGGCTGAAGATGATGTGCAGCGCGACAAGGTTTCTGCCAAGAATGGTCTGGAGTCCTATGCCTTCAACATGAAGTCCACCGTTGAGGATGAGAAACTGAAGGGCAAGATCAGTGATGAGGACAAGCAGAAGATCCTTGACAAGTGCAATGAAGTCATCAGCTGGCTTGACAAGAACCAGACTGCTGAGAGGGAAGAGTTTGAGCACCAGCAGAAGGAGCTGGAGAAAGTATGCAACCCCATCATCACCAAGCTGTACCAGAGTGCTGGAGGCATGCCAGGTGGAATGCCCGATGGTATGCCCGGTGGCTTCCCAGGAGCCGGTGCTGCTCCAGGAGGTGGATCCTCTGGCCCAACCATCGAGGAGGTCGACTAAGCCATTCCAAAGCCACTATTGCTACCTCCCATAGCAATGTTTACTGTTGC
>NZ_JACJVM010000097.1:0-468 GCF_014212065.1 Aequorivita sp. 609
ATTCTAAGACTGCATTTTTGTTCTCATCGACCCATTTGATGTTGGCGGTAGTCCTCTCGATAGATTGCTGAATGGCAAGGGTTCCGGATCCGAAGCCTATGTCGGCGTTGTCATCCCTGAACTGTATCAGCTGTTGCAGTTCAAACGGAGTTGAGAATCTCTTTGTGACACCGTTGATCAGATTGGAGAAAGAGAAAGATCCACCTCCATACTGATTGAAAATGAACTCCCAGTTGGCTCTAACAAAATCCCAAGCCAACGATTGACCGACCACGTTGCTTGCAATGCTGATGATGGTAGAAGTGGCATCTTGCTTCCGAATTAGCGATGAATTTAAGGTGTAACTGAGATACCTGTTCAGTAACCACGGCTCTGTGGCACATGCCATTGCAGCTCTCAGTTTATCTTTCTCAGTAGCAACATTGGTTTTTTCAAACATTTTCCAAGCAAAGTTCCACTCCTCTTCAC
>NZ_JACJVM010000098.1:0-469 GCF_014212065.1 Aequorivita sp. 609
ATTCTCTATACAGAATTTATTGAAAGATCTGGTACATCACGTACAAAGAACCACAATAGCAGCGGCATCAACAGTTAAAGATAGTTTAGGTAGCAACTTCTGCACCATGGTGTCATTTCATTACAGTCAGTGTACCTGATGCATTGTTCTGAAAGACCTCGCTAATGGCTTGGCAAGTGCAATATTTTTTCTTGTGCTGATATATTTCAGGGACGTTAGTTTCAAAGGTTCTTTAAACATTTTGCAAAAGCATATAGTTTAATAAAGTAGTCCTTAAATATGTTGCGGTCATCAACAAAGTGGCACTTGGTTCTAATTTGCTATTCTGAGCACTGCCATAAAAACAAACCATTTCAGACTAAATAGAGTCCGAAAACATGAAAAGCTTCAAGTAGAATTAAGTAGAGTCAACTACATTTTAACATGAGGTGAATGGATCATTATAGCTAAACATTACTAGCAGCTTTCG
>NZ_JACJVM010000099.1:0-469 GCF_014212065.1 Aequorivita sp. 609
TGCAGAACCCCGTCAAGTTTGAGCGATCTCACGGCGTCAACATCAGCCTGGACTCGGAGATCCTTCCACGCGCTCGGGATGAGGACGTTCATATCCTGATCGTGGAGGGTTTCCTGCTCTACACCTACGGACCTTTGATCGATGTGTTCGACCAACGATACTTTATTTCCATTCCATACGAAGAATGCAAAAAGAGGAGGAGTTCAAGGAACTATGCCGTCCCGGACCCCCCCGGTCTGTTCGACGGACATGTCTGGCCCATGTATGTGAAACATACAAAAATCATGGAAGACTCAGGAGTTGATGTCGTGCAACTAGACGGAACCATGTCTAAGGAACAGCTGTACAACCTTGTGTACGGAAACATTCTGAACCGCATCCAGAAGGATCTGCCCTGAACAAAGATCTGTTGATCGGCTTCTGCAGGAGGAAGCGTTTTATATGGACTCCTGCGCAGCAGCGTATACTC
>NZ_JACJVM010000100.1:0-471 GCF_014212065.1 Aequorivita sp. 609
CGCCATGCCGACCAAGAAGTCCAAGACTAGGAAGCTGCGCGGGCACGTCAGCCACGGGCACGGGCGCATCGGTAAACACAGAAAGCATCCCGGAGGTCGCGGTAATGCCGGAGGAATGCATCATCACAGAATCAACTTCGACAAATACCATCCAGGTTATTTCGGTAAGGTGGGCATGAGGCATTACCATCTGAAGAAGAACACCATCTTCTGCCCCACCATTAACCTGGACAAGCTGTGGACGCTGGTCAGCGAGCAGACGAGGGTCAACTACGGCAAGAAGCCTGACGGCCCGGCGCCCATCATCGACGTCGTGCGCGCCGGCTACTTCAAAGTGCTGGGCAAAGGCAAGCTGCCGAAGCAGCCGGTGATCGTGAAGGCCAAGTTCTTCAGCCGGCGGGCCGAGGAGAAGATCAAGGGTGTTGGAGGAGCGTGTGTGCTGACCGCATAAACACCTTTTGATAAATAAAA
>NZ_JACJVM010000101.1:0-472 GCF_014212065.1 Aequorivita sp. 609
CGACAATGTCTAAGAGAGGACGTGGTGGGTCATCGGGAGCCAAGTTCCGTATTTCACTGGGTCTCCCAGTGGGAGCGGTCATCAACTGCGCTGACAACACAGGTGCCAAGAACCTGTACATCATATCCGTCAAAGGCATCAAGGGTCGTCTGAACAGGCTCCCTGCCGCTGGTGTGGGCGACATGGTTATGGCCACAGTGAAGAAAGGCAAGCCAGAGCTCAGGAAAAAGGTGCATCCTGCGGTGGTGATACGACAGCGGAAGTCGTATCGGCGAAAAGATGGCGTGTTTCTTTACTTCGAAGACAATGCAGGGGTCATAGTAAATAACAAAGGAGAAATGAAAGGCTCAGCTATCACAGGACCCGTAGCCAAGGAATGCGCAGACCTGTGGCCCAGGATTGCTTCCAATGCCGGTAGCATTGCCTGAGCGCAAATGTGGCTTGTCGTTTTCAATAAAACTCAAAGTTTAAA
>NZ_JACJVM010000103.1:0-474 GCF_014212065.1 Aequorivita sp. 609
CTTTATTTCAGAAGTTTATCCTCTCATCCATCGCTAATCTACAATGGCCGAGGAAGGCATCACTGCTGGAGGTGTGATGGATGTCAACACTGCTCTCCCTGAAGTGCTGAAGACCGCACTCATCCACGACGGTCTGGCCCGCGGTATCCGTGAGGCCGCTAAGGCCCTCGACAAGCGCCAGGCTCATCTTTGCGTCCTGGCAGCAAACTGTGATGAGCCCATGTATGTCAAGCTGGTGGAGGCTCTCTGTGCCGAGCATCAGATCAACCTCATCAAGGTTGATGACAATAAGAAGCTTGGTGAGTGGGTTGGTCTATGCAAGATCGACAGAGAGGGCAAACCCCGCAAGGTGGTGGGCTGCAGCTGTGTAGTCATCAAGGACTACGGCAAAGAGTCCCAGGCTAAGGACGTCATTGAAGAGTACTTCAAATCCAAGAAATAAGGCGCCAATAAAAGATCTTTTGGAAATGAAAA
>NZ_JACJVM010000104.1:0-475 GCF_014212065.1 Aequorivita sp. 609
CTTCGTTTGTTTGACGTCTGTGTTCTCGCTCTGTACGTGCGCCACATTGTCTTTCATCATCATTTCAAGCCCTTTCTTTTTCTTATCTTCTGGCTCGAGCTCTATAAATTTAGACTCGATTTCTGCCGGGTCAGTGTAGGTGTAGAAGTAAGCCATGATGGCAAAGACGATACTCACAGCCACCAGGAGAGATGCAAACAGCAAGTATTCTGCCCACTGATCTGGAAGTGAGCCTGCCTCAGCCACGATGAGCACGATGATGTTCCCCACAGCGACAGTCAACAGCCAACCAGCCTGGAGGACTGACTTCATATTGCTTGGTGCCTGTGCATAGGAGAAGTCCAGACCGGTGACAGAGAAGACCACTTCTCCGCAGGTCATCAAGAAGTACTGAATGATCTGCCAGGCTATGTGGATGCTGTTCGGCTCAATATCCTGTATGGCTTTAATGGTGTCGCCACAATTTTGTCCGAAA
>NZ_JACJVM010000105.1:0-481 GCF_014212065.1 Aequorivita sp. 609
CCATTCCTTGAGCAGTCCTACAAAATGTCTAAAGGCTAGCTTGAATGCCGCTGCATTGTTCTTTCTGAAGTAAGCGATTTTTCTTGCCGATGGGTGCAATCCTTTTAAGAGCCAGATAACCTCAAGGTTAACCTTGCAGGCATGTTCCATTTGGCGTGAGGAGCGAAGTTTGTTCTTGTACCCGTAGAGATAGAGCTTGAGCATATCTTTAGAATGGTAAGGAGGCCTTCCCTCGGAGTTGAGCACGTCCTGGAAACCAAGCTCTTCCATTGGAAGGATATCCACGAACATATCAACGGTACGTGCCCAGGAATCCTGCCCTACGCAAGACTCAAAATCCATCATTACCAATTGATCCCGATTAAATCCTGTTATAAAATCCATAACATCAAGATAGCCAATATTTTAATGCAATTTGGCCAATGGATAAAAGGTAATCAACAAAGTTATTAAGAAAGGGAGGTTATTGCGCAGTCTGACG
>NZ_JACJVM010000106.1:0-481 GCF_014212065.1 Aequorivita sp. 609
TTTTGGTTCTCAAAAAAAGTTTATTTTACACTTCATGATTTCTTGCTTGCAGCAGCAACCTGCCCAGCAATTCTGTCCAGGTCTCTGGTCCCCTGAGGGGTCAGTCTACGCCCACCATTTGGGTCTTTCTCCACCATCTTGAGACCCTCAAGGGCCTGGAGCACTTTACGGGCCACGTTCTTAGAACCCACGCTGAAGTGAGAGGGGCACACACCATTCCTCTTACGCCCGCCGTAGATCTTGGTCATAGAGCCCACACCAACACCTCCACGCAGGTACAGGTGACGCACTGTGGAGGCAGCTCTGATGTAGAACCAGTTCTCATCGCAGGGAGCCAGCTCTTTATGCTTGGCCAGCTTGACAATGTCAACCCAGTCCGGCACCTTCAGCTTCCCCGACTTCTTGAGGAAAGCTGCCAGCGCGCGGACAAACTCCTGCTGGTTGACGTCTTTCACTGTTACACCACCGCCTGGCATCTTGC
>NZ_JACJVM010000107.1:0-483 GCF_014212065.1 Aequorivita sp. 609
ACCGTTGTGCTTCATGCAAAAACAAATAATATGACTGACTATCAACAAACTGAGGAATTTAAAAGAAGAGAAAAGGAAAGTGAAGATGTTCAGGCTATTCTGACTACTTGGAATCCTTTAGGCTCCAGAAGTAAAGAAATATCGGATTTAGATAATTATTTTACTGAGGCTAACGATATCTTATTTCACATAAGAACCAATTTACATTTCCCTAAGAAAGGAGATAGGCAGACACGGACGGTTAGAATAGTTAGAACCGTTTTAAATGAAGCTTTCGGACTATCTCTTACGGATTCAGACTGTGAAAAGCCGGCAGCCAAAATTGTGTCGGTTGTAGAGATAAAATAAAGCACGAAAGCACAACACTATATAAAAACAATGCTAAAACCTGTCTTGAATCGAAATTCCGTGCTCGCTTGCTCAGCGGATTGTCCTGCGGACAATCACGCTCGCCCGCTCGCACAGTTTTTATACGGGACGTTG
>NZ_JACJVM010000108.1:0-483 GCF_014212065.1 Aequorivita sp. 609
CTGACAGCGATTACTCTTCTGTGCTTTGCAGTTTTGCTGCCTTTCCCAGGGCTGGCACTGCCTGCAGACTCAGGCAAGCTGGAACAGGTCCCTGTTAAGGTGACTGTTATTAATGATTTCACAAATGAGGTTCTTTCCTACTCCACCACTGTGATAGAGGAAGGGCTGATGTTTGGTGTCTTAAATCAACTGCAGGACACCAGCAACGACTTCAAATTCTCATACACTATTCACAAAACCATGGGCATATATCTGGAGAGTGTAAATGGATTGGCTGGATCTGATAAGGACCAGACATACTGGGAGCTTCTGTCTGAGAAAGCAGGAGTTATAACCCGACTGGAAGTGGGAATTGGCTGCTACCAACCCCAGAGAGATGAGAATATGATCCTGAGGTTCACCACTTGGGCCAAAAAATAGTTATATTTAGTGGTTTAAATGCTACTGCTGAATTAATTCCACATCTTGTTGATCTCGTCATCA
>NZ_JACJVM010000109.1:0-483 GCF_014212065.1 Aequorivita sp. 609
CGGCAGGCCATCATGAAGCTCAATAAATTTGTGACCTCCTCCCGGCGCAAGAACCGCAAGAGGCACTTCAATGCCCCTTCACACATCCGCAGGAAGATCATGTCCTCTCCTCTGTCCAAAGAGCTCCGCCAGAAGTACAACGTGAGATCCATGCCCATCCGTAAGGACGATGAGGTCCAGGTTGTCCGGGGACACTACAAAGGCCAGCAGATTGGCAAAGTTGTCCAGGTCTACAGGAAGAAGTACGTCATTTACATCGAGCGTGTGCAGCGCGAGAAGGCCAACGGCACCACAGTCCATGTTGGCATCCACCCCAGCAAGGTGGTGATCACCAGGCTAAAGCTTGACAAGGATCGCAAGAAGATTCTTGAGCGCAAGGCCAAGTCCCGACAGGAACTAAAGGAGAAGGGCAAATACAAGGAGGAAACCATCGAGAAAATGCAGGAGTGAAATGATTCTTTTGTTAACAATAAAAGACTGTAA
>NZ_JACJVM010000110.1:0-484 GCF_014212065.1 Aequorivita sp. 609
AAGCTTCATCTGGATAAAACGTTTTACAGATAAGGGATTTACAACAGACACCGCCACATTGTTTTTGTAAAGAAACTGTGCGAGCCTGTAATGATAGTAACCGGTTGCTTCCATAACTACAATTGAATCATTAGGAAGTATCTTTAAAAAAGATTTAAATCCCTTTTCATCATTTTTGAACTGGTTGTGGCCACTGCTACTGCCGTGTACGTCAAAGACATCTTTACTGATGTCAACTCCAAAAGTTTCCTTATATTTATTCATAGGAACTGATTTTATGAAAGAACCAGCTACTTGGGTCACAACAACTTGAAAACGAGGTCTAGGCCTCACAGAACTGAACGTGATTTAAGTAGTAAAAGAGCGGGGATTATCAATGTTGTCGAAGTCTAAAGCTTCACCGTATATAGTAACCTTACTCCGCTCTTTTGTTCTTTCTGATTAATACTTAAAATTAACTTATTTAGTAAAAATCAAACTTAAG
>NZ_JACJVM010000111.1:0-484 GCF_014212065.1 Aequorivita sp. 609
ATTTTTATTTCATTACTTTAATGTTTCCATTATCCTAGCATGTGAGACACGCCCTCTCTTTTTTGTCTCCCGTGTGCAGTGATTACCTCCTTGGACATGGATGCGATGGTGAACACGATTAAAGGATGGATGGAGAACCCGGTGAAGTTTGCTCGCTCCCATGGCGTGACCGTTTCCGCCGCATCCGAAGGCTCGGACCCGGAGCGCGAGATCCACATACTCATTGTAGAGGGATTTCTTCTCTATAACTACAAGCCTTTGCTTGATGTCTACAACAAGTGCTTCTATGTCACCATTCCATATGAGGAGTGCAAAAGGAGAAGAAGTACAAGATCGTACACCGTTCCTGACCCTCCTGGCCTGTTTGATGGCCACGTGTGGCCCATGTACTTGAAACACAGGATAGAGATGGAAAACAGCAGCTTATATATCCAATATCTGGATGGGATGAGATCGAAAGAGGAGCTCTATAACCAAGTTTATG
>NZ_JACJVM010000112.1:0-484 GCF_014212065.1 Aequorivita sp. 609
ATTGAGCTGCTGCTTCTGCCTTTCTTTCCTGAGAGCCCACGCTACATGCTCATACAGAAGGGGGATGAAAAAACTGCCAGGAAAGGCCTGCAGCGGCTGCGGGGATGGGAGGATGTGGACGAGGAGCTGTGTGAGATGCGTGTTGAGGTTCAGTCAGAGCAAACAGAAGGTCAACTCTCTCTGTTCAACCTCTTCACCTTCCGCTCACTGCGCTGGCAGCTGCTGTCTGTAATCTTCATGAACATGGGCCAACAACTGTCAGGAGTCAATGCCATTTATTACTATGCTGACAGCATCTACAGCTCAGCAGGAGTGAAGGATGGGCACGTTCAGTATGTGACAGTCGGAACAGGAGCGGTTAATGTCCTCATGACAATAGCAGCTGTGTTCATAGTGGAGAAATCCGGCAGAAAGTTGTTGCTACTGATCGGCTTTGGTATTTGCTGTGCGGCCTGTGTTGTCCTAACCATAGCGCTCTACTTCC
>NZ_JACJVM010000113.1:0-485 GCF_014212065.1 Aequorivita sp. 609
ATGGGTCGTATGCACGCTCCTGGCAAGGGCTTGTCCCAGTCGGCACTGCCCTATAGACGAAGTGTCCCCACATGGCTCAAATTGACATCTGATGATGTTAAAGAGCAAATCTTCAAACTGGCCAAGAAGGGTCTGACCCCCTCACAGATCGGTGTGATCCTGAGGGATTCCCATGGTGTTGCTCAGGTGCGTTTTGTCACTGGCAACAAGATCCTCAGGATCCTGAAGTCCAAAGGCCTGGCCCCTGACCTGCCTGAGGATCTCTACCACCTCATCAAGAAAGCTGTTGCTGTGAGGAAGCACTTGGAAAGGAACAGAAAGGACAAGGATGCTAAGTTCCGCCTGATTCTGGTTGAGAGCAGAATCCACAGGCTTGCCCGCTACTACAAGACCAAGAGAGTACTTGCCCCCAACTGGAAGTACGAATCCTCCACAGCTTCTGCACTGGTGGCATAAATTTGCAGTTTTCTTTTGGACAAATAAAG
>NZ_JACJVM010000114.1:0-488 GCF_014212065.1 Aequorivita sp. 609
TCTATTTTGTGTTCAGAAACGGTACAGCTCTTAACTATGATGCAGTGACCTCAATCCTGAATTCAGAGGAAGTCTATAGGGAATTTGGATACCAACTAGTTGAGCTTGGATTTACTGGCATCTCGACAACAATTACCGAGACTACAGAAGACAAGACAGAGGTATTCATCATGATTGGTTTGATGGCTGCACTGGCGATCGTTCTTGTTGTAACAACCACCTCACTTGTGTGCATCAGAAGAAACTACAAGAGGAAACTAAAGGCAGCCAAAGCCATGAACTCAGCAGCCACAGTGGTCATACAGAATCAGAAGAGCGGGCCTGTTGTTCCTGGAACCAACAAATACACCAAAGAAGGAGCAAACCCAGTGCTGAATATGAATATCGACACAGCCACAGACCTTGGCTTTGATGAAGATGGCTCCAGCGCAGACAGAGAGAGCCTTAATTCCCTGGACTACAACATTGATATGACCATGACAGATAAA
>NZ_JACJVM010000115.1:0-489 GCF_014212065.1 Aequorivita sp. 609
CTTGGTTTTGCCCTGATGTTCCACCACACAGCTGAACTTGTTCTTCTTCCACTCATCAGGTGTGACTCTGAGGGTGCTGCTCTTCTGGAAGGTTCCGTCCTCATTGGGAAGAAGTTCACCAAGATCCACATCCTCATGATGGTCATGTCCATTTCTCTGCCAGGAGATTGTTATTCCACTGGGGTAAAAACCTGTAGCATGGCATGTCACTGGAGAAGAGGGAGTCTTCTGCAACAGAGACACCTGAGGAGAGACTTTTCTGTTTAGAGTGTCCTTGCCATAATCAACATATTTGTTGAGCCACTCAATGCATATGTTGTCCAGATAATTATTTTCACTGTTTGCGTATGCTCCAGTGGAATCCCATTTAACCTTGGTAATCACAGCTTGAGGATTAGAAGCAGTCCAGGTCAGGGTGCGCTTATCCAGGGTGAGGAAGTCCTCTCCATCATAGCCAAACTGCATGTATCCTCGTTTGGTGCCATGATC
>NZ_JACJVM010000116.1:0-492 GCF_014212065.1 Aequorivita sp. 609
ACACACACGACATCCAGCGTCACAATGCCGGCTGATTACAATGGGACGTGGGAGATGGTCAGCAATGAGAACTTTGAAGATGTCATGAAGGCTATAGACATTGACTTTGCCACCCGTAAGATCGCGGTGCATCTCAAACAGACTAAGGTCATTGTGCAGAATGGAGACAAATTTGAGACCAAAACTCTCAGCACCTTCAGAAACTATGAGGTCAACTTTGTCATCGGGGAGGAGTTTGAGGAGCACACAAAAGCCCTGGACAACAGAATTGTTAAGACCCTGGTGACGTGGGATGGTGATAAACTGGTTTGTGTCCAGAAGGGAGAAAAGGAGAACCGTGGCTGGAGGCAGTGGATTGAAGGAGACCTGCTTCACCTGGAAATCCATTGTCTGGACAAAGTCTGCCATCAAGTCTTCAAGAAGAAAAATTAATGCTCCCTAAATAACTGGATATTCACTCCTGGGTTTGGAGTTGTGAGATCGGAAGAGCGT
>NZ_JACJVM010000117.1:0-492 GCF_014212065.1 Aequorivita sp. 609
AGAGCACGCTATCATGGGCAAGTGTCGTGGACTGCGTACTGCTAGAAAACTGCGGAACCACCGCCGCGAGCAGAAATGGCATGATAAACAGTATAAGAAGGCTCATTTGGGTACCGCTCTGAAGGCCAACCCCTTCGGTGGAGCTTCTCACGCCAAAGGCATTGTGCTTGAGAAAGTTGGTGTTGAAGCCAAGCAGCCCAACTCTGCCATCAGGAAGTGCGTCAGGGTCCAGCTGATCAAGAACGGCAAGAAGATCACAGCTTTCGTGCCCAACGACGGCTGCTTGAATTTCATTGAGGAAAACGATGAGGTTCTGGTGGCAGGATTTGGTCGTAAGGGACACGCCGTGGGTGATATCCCTGGTGTTCGTTTCAAGGTGGTGAAGGTGGCCAATGTTTCTCTTCTGGCTCTGTACAAAGGCAAGAAGGAGAGACCCAGATCATAATCTGTTCTTGGTGAAATCACAATAAAAGGAATTTTTTTTGTTCCAAA
>NZ_JACJVM010000118.1:0-493 GCF_014212065.1 Aequorivita sp. 609
CAGATCCAGTCCTACACCTGTGAGATCGACTCCCTCAAGGGCACGAACGAGTCTCTCATGAGGCAGATGAGAGATATGGAGGATCGCCACGGTCGTGAGGCCAATGCTTTCCAGGACACCATCGCCAGGCTGGAGGCGGAGATCGCGAATATGAAGGACGAGATGGCGCGTCACCTGCGAGAATATCAGGACCTGCTCAACATTAAGATGGCCCTGGATGTGGAGATCGCCACCTATAGGAAGCTGCTGGAAGGAGAGGAGAGCAGGATTGTGATGCCCATGCAGTCGTATTCCACTTTAAGCTTTAGAGAGACGAGTCCAGAGCATCAACAGAGAGCATCTGAAATGCACTCAAAGAAAACTGTGCTGATCAAGACCATCGAGACACGTGACGGAGAGGTGGTGAGTGAATCTACACAGCACCAGCAGGACATCATGTAAACCTCGGACGAAGAGCTGCAACTAAAGAATCAAACAAAGATGAAAATAAAAC
>NZ_JACJVM010000119.1:0-494 GCF_014212065.1 Aequorivita sp. 609
GTTTTACATTTTTTCCGGGGTTGTTTTACCGGGCCCCGGACCAACCGAACCAAGCGTAGAAACCAAAGGTTTCACCAAATAAAAACACTTCTTCACTTCACTTTACATTTGTAGCATTATTCACGAGTCATTCATCAATGTGTTAAAAGACGTTTCTTGGTTCACTTATAGCTTTACATGCATTGGTACGATTTTTTTCTGGTTGGTTCTTCACTTTGTAGACTTTGTAGACTTGAGGCTTTACGCAAGATGTCAGGCTTCGCAGCTTTAGGCATACGGCACTGGCTTCTGCGCATCTGGACACCAACGCAAAACAGAGGTGGAGACTGAGTTTCCCCTCTGAATTGTGCTGGGCCAGATGACCTCGCCACTTGGGACAAGGATTTACATGAGCTCCGCCTCCTTCATGATGACATTAGTGCTACGAGATCGCTCAGGGTTTCATGGCGTCTCCCACAGAGGAATCACCATAGACCCTGCTGATCTGTAAGCAC
>NZ_JACJVM010000120.1:0-495 GCF_014212065.1 Aequorivita sp. 609
TTTTTTGCAAAAATCTCGATTTTATTGATCTGACAGCAAAAACAGCAGACAGAGATTATGCGTCGGCGATGGTGACCTCCACCTCCACACCGGGCTCGATGCTGATGCTGGTGATCTGCTTGACTATCTCAGATGGACTGTGAAGGTCAATGAGGCGCTTGTGAATCCGCATCTGGAATCTGTCCCAGGTCTTGGAACCTTCACCACACGGAGTCTTGCGGGTAGTGATGCGCAGAGTCTTGGTGGGCATACGCACAGGTCCCTTGACCTTCAGACTCTTCTCCTTAGCACCTCGGATCAAATCAGCGCACACTTTTTCCAGAGACTTGACGTTGCGGCTGGTCAGAGTGATGCGGATACGGTGGATGGCCACCTCGGCCTCGACAGGAGCTTTACCGGTGTCTTTGAATGCCATGATCACTAATTCCTGACCGACTTATTCGTAGCAAAGGCTGAAAAGCGAACAGCGGTGAGTCAGGAAGGGCGCAACACGAC
>NZ_JACJVM010000121.1:0-496 GCF_014212065.1 Aequorivita sp. 609
CAGAGATGGGCGTGATGTTTATTCGTAGATCCAGTCCTGCGCGCAGCTCTTGAAGCACACCAGCTCCTCCGGCTTGAACCACAGGCTGATCTCTTTATTGGCGCTGTCCACGGAGTCGCTGCCGTGGATGATGTTCCTGCCCACTTCGATGCAGAAATCGCCCCGGATGGTTCCGGGTTTGGAGTCGGCGGGATTGGTCTCTCCGAGCATCACCCTTCCGGTCTTCACCACATTCAGACCCTCCCATACCATGGCCAGAACCGGCCCGGAGCTCATGTACTTGACCAGTCCGGGGTAGAAGGGCCGGTCCTTCAGGTCGATGTAATGCTGCTTCAGCAGATCCTCAGACGCCTGAAGGAACTTCATGGCCACCAGTCTGAAGCCCTTCTGCTCGAAGCGCTTGATGATTTCTCCCATCAGGCCGCGCTGCACGCCGTCGGGTTTGACGGCGATGAAGGTGCGCTCGG
The DNA here is from genome assembly GCF_014212065.1 of Aequorivita sp. 609. NCBI lineage: Bacteria > Pseudomonadati > Bacteroidota > Flavobacteriia > Flavobacteriales > Flavobacteriaceae > Aequorivita > Aequorivita sp. 609. The sequence goes on from NZ_JACJVM010000121.1 coordinate 468, forward strand.
TTTTGGCAGCCATGACTCTGACGGAGGAC
>NZ_JACJVM010000122.1:0-496 GCF_014212065.1 Aequorivita sp. 609
TAGGGAGGGCGTCTGCCATAACGTCTCCGCACAAAGTATGGTGGGTAGCGCCGTCTGCCGGGGTAGGTGGGTCTACGCTGCTGTTGCTGCATCTCACCCTCGGGGGGATTTTCTCCCCCTTCTCTCTTCTCCCGTACCTCTCCCTCGCCGTCACTCTGATAGTTTTCCTGGTAGTCGCGAGGGGGGGCCCTCCTGCGTGGGTACCGCCTGTATCGGTTCCTGTCAGCTGCATACTTGCTACCTTGCACAGGGACGCCACCTGGGCCGGTAACATTGGCTGCCTCGGCACCCTTCTCCCCTTCTACGACGTCAAACTCCACAGTCTCTCCATCTCCAACGCTACGAAGATATTTCCTTGGGTTGTTCTTCTTAATGGCAGTCTGGTGAACAAAGACATCTTCCTTTGTGTCATTCCTGTTGATGAAACCGTAGCCATTCCTTACATTGAACCATTTAACTGTCCCCAGGACTTTTGTTGCGATGACCTTCTTATCCC
>NZ_JACJVM010000123.1:0-500 GCF_014212065.1 Aequorivita sp. 609
ATTAAGTGTTTCAAAAGGAACTTTGTAACCTTTTACAATCTGTAATCACATTTAGCTTGATGTTAATAAAAGATAACATTTCTGTCCACAAAATACAGGTCTAAGATTCTTAGTCAAGTTAGATGATACTGATGTGATCTTTAACCAAAGAAACCATGGAAAAAGACACAGACGGTGAGGAGGATAATAGCGTTAGCGTTGACCACATTTCTCCATAGAGGCTTCTCAGTGGTGTCAGTGAGCTTCAACTTCATCTCTGCCTCCTGTTCTTTAGTCAATTTCGGGGCATTGCCTTGATCAAAGCCACAGAACCAGTTGTAGGCCTTCTTACAAAAGCTTGGTTCCTCGCGCACCTCATCTGTTTCCATAGAGTTGGAATCCTGGTCGTCAGTCCAGTCATCTAACTCCAGATCTATCCTCTCCTCAGTGCTGTTCCTCAAACTCCAGCAGAGTCTGTACAGATGTTTGTCGTCAATGGGTTTGGTCATGAGGGAGATGAC
>NZ_JACJVM010000124.1:0-506 GCF_014212065.1 Aequorivita sp. 609
ATTTATTTGCCTTTCTTGGCTTTAATCTTCCTCAGGTAGAACTCCAGTTCTTTGCCCTCAAGGATATAGCCATCGGCACGGCCACACTGTCCCGGTCTGGAGGAAATGCAGGCGAGAAGCTTGCCCTGCAGGAACTGCTCCTCCAACAGATGACTGATTTTGCTGTTCTTTCTGCGCACATCAAACTTCTTTTGGACCTTTTTCGACCTCTTCTTGTTCAGGATTTCTTCTTCCTCAGGGGTCAACTTGGCACCCTTCTTCCTGCCAAGCGGGAGGGCATAGTGAGACTCATACCACTGTCTGTAAGGAGTGCTGTCCACAAGGACCACACAGTTCTTCACCAGGGTCTTGGTTCTCACCAGCTCATTGTTAGAGGCATTGTAGACCACATCAATGACCCTGGTTTTGCGGGTACAGCATTCTGAGCCCCATGAGAAGTTGCCCACGTCGAGCCTCAAGGCACGGTATTTCTTGTTTCCACCACGGACTCTTATTGTGTGGATGCG
>NZ_JACJVM010000125.1:0-514 GCF_014212065.1 Aequorivita sp. 609
CTCAGATCCGGACATCTTTTGATATTTAAGTGATATTCGAAATGTATGGAATTTAACACAAGTAGAATGGCTCTGTTTGACATATTGAATGTATCTGTTGCTTGGATGCTTTAAAAATTTCTAGTCTTGATGATCAATCTCAAGTCAATTGCGAGAGAGTTCAATTTTGTACCATAACATTTTTTAGTAATAGTACAATTGTGCATATTTTCTGTATCTCAGATGTGTGACAAACATCGTCCGTCCATATTGTGTTTGATCATATGATGAAGAGAAGCAGTGAAACTTTAGAAATGTCCTGCTTCCCTTCAGATATGTTATTAAAATAATGAAAGTAGCAAAATAACAATATAGTGTAGAGCTATATCATTTTTACAGCTTTGTTAGTGCTCCTTTAGGAGTCCTAGTGTTTTATTATCATTGTTCTTTATCACATTGTATTAATATGAATTGGTTTGTAGATTACATATTAACCACAAATTATTTATTAACATACTCCAGAAATTATTTATTA
>NZ_JACJVM010000126.1:0-516 GCF_014212065.1 Aequorivita sp. 609
CTGAAAGCTCGTGTCACACCATTGTCTTCATTGAAGATGATGCATGGTCCTTTACGCTGGATACGCCTTCGGTTCCTCATCTTACCCTTACCGGCACGCATACGCTGAGAGGCGTAAACCTTCTTGATGTCATTCCATGCCTTAAGCTTCTTCAAGAGAAGCACAGCTTCCTTAGTCTTCTTGTATCCTTCAACTTTGTCATCAACGACAATTGGGACTTCAGGAATCTCCTCAATGCGGTGACCTTTGGCCATGACCAGGGCAGGCAGAGCAGAGGCAGCCAGGGCAGAGCAGATGGCATAACGCTTCTGGTTAACGTTGATTCTGCGGTGCCAACGGCGCCAGGTCTTTGTGGGGGCAAACATGCGACCACCACGACACATATTTCCGAAAGCACCCTGTCCGGAGCGGTGGGTGCCACCACCGCGCACACGGGGGATACGCGCCACGGCTCTTCCTGTGCCCCAGGACTCGGCGCTGGTCTGGTGACCAGCCAGTTCGCTTACAGCATAGGGC
>NZ_JACJVM010000127.1:0-518 GCF_014212065.1 Aequorivita sp. 609
CACCTGGTTCAACCAGCCTGCCAGAAAGCTCCGCAGACGCAAGGCCCGTCAGGCAAAGGCTCGCCGTATCGCTCCTAGACCAGTTTCTGGACCTCTCCGACCGGCAGTCAGGTGTCCAACCATGCGGTATCACAACAAGGTCCGAGCCGGACGTGGTTTCACCCTGGAGGAGTTGAAGGCAGCAGGAATCAACAAAAAGGTGGCCCGCACCATTGGCATCGCCGTTGATCCTCGCCGGCGTAACCGATCCACAGAGTCTCTGCAGACCAATGTTCAGAGGCTGAAGGTGTACCGCTCCAAACTCATCCTCTTCCCGAAGAAGGCTTCTGCACCCAAGAAGGGAGACAGCACTGAGGAGGAGCTCAAGATGGCTACACAACTCACTGGACCTGTTATGCCCATCAGAAACGTGTACAAGAAAGAGAAGGCCCGCGTGATCTCAGAGGACGAGAAGAACTTCAAGGCCTTCGCCAGCCTGCGTATGGCCCGCGCCAATGCCCGTCTGTTCGGCATCCGTG
>NZ_JACJVM010000128.1:0-522 GCF_014212065.1 Aequorivita sp. 609
CTCGATTAGAGACACACATAGCAATGGCACCTCGCAAGGGTAAGGAAAAGAAGGAAGAGCAGGTCATCAGTCTAGGACCTCAGGTTGCTGAAGGCGAGAATGTGTTTGGAGTCTGTCACATCTTTGCATCCTTCAACGACACCTTTGTGCATGTCACTGATCTCTCCGGCAAAGAAACTATCTGCCGCGTTACTGGTGGGATGAAGGTGAAGGCCGACAGAGACGAGTCCTCCCCTTATGCTGCTATGTTGGCGGCTCAGGATGTGGCTCAGAGATGCAAGGAGCTGGGAATTACTGCCCTGCACATCAAGCTGAGGGCCACTGGTGGAAACAGAACCAAGACACCAGGACCAGGGGCACAGTCTGCCCTCAGGGCTCTGGCTCGTTCTGGCATGAAGATCGGCCGTATCGAGGACGTCACCCCCATTCCATCAGACAGCACCCGCAGAAAGGGAGGTCGTCGTGGACGTCGTCTGTAAACTATTGGATTTTTTTCAGAATAAAAAGTCAAACAATAAAAAA
>NZ_JACJVM010000129.1:0-527 GCF_014212065.1 Aequorivita sp. 609
CGCACAGGAAAAAGACAGAAAAAGGCCTGGAAGAGAATGGTGACCAAAGTCTGTTTCGTAGGAGACGGTTTCACACGAAAACCACCCAAATATGAGCGCTTCATCAGACCTATGGGTCTGAGGTTTAAGAAGGCACACGTCACTCATCCCGAACTGAAGGCCACGTTCTGTTTGCCCATCCTGGGGGTGAAGAAGAACCCTTCCTCCTCCCTGTACACTACGCTGGGCGTCATCACCAAGGGAACGGTCATTGAGGTCAATGTCAGTGAGCTCGGATTGGTCACGCAGGGCGGGAAGGTCATCTGGGGTAAATTCGCCCAGGTGACGAATAACCCAGAAAATGATGGCTGTATTAATGCCGTGTTGCTCGTATAATGGAAACCTGAAGCGTTTAACATGGACCTGTGACTCTGAGCCGGGAACGGCTCTTGCGTGGATACTGTTGTCATTGCCAGCGTACCGGAGATCTTGAAATCACAAGACAGGATGATTTGCAGACAGTTGGATTTTGTCTTCTCATATGGACC
>NZ_JACJVM010000130.1:0-529 GCF_014212065.1 Aequorivita sp. 609
CTTAAAATAAAAAAGGTTCATCCATGCTGCAATTTAAGCTAGATATGCACTCAAACACATACACATGGTTCCTCTTACAGAAGACCGATGAAGGAGTTTGCCACAAGACCTTCTTTGGCTGGCAGTATTTCCACAGAATCACAGAACGAAGGGGGGATGAAGACATTCGGGTCCTCTATTCCCTCCACTAGATCAAAGAAGCTTGTCATGACAGATAATTCCCCTTTCTGTGTGAAATCGAGGGTGTAGAGAGGCACGCAGCCAAACGCAGTGAAGGTCAGCAGGTAGTGTTCTTTTGTTTCCTCCACTGTTCCATTCCAGTTATTGACAAGCAATCCTTGTCCTTCTATAGAGCTGCTACCCAAGACCATTTGAGTCAGGAAATTGGCATCATGGGGAACCCCAATATGTCTGAATGGTACCTTTAATGCAGTCTTAATACAAGTTTGGTTGTGGTAATGGATCTCATAGCTGACCCCCTCTCTAAAGAGCAGAAGCCTGTCTACAAAGAAGGTCTGGTTCTCCTCCT
>NZ_JACJVM010000131.1:0-532 GCF_014212065.1 Aequorivita sp. 609
CTTCATCAAACAAGCTAAAGAACAGGGTGCAAAGGTTTTATGTGGAGGAGAACGATTTGTTCCCAGTGATTCCAAACTGAAAGACGGATACTTTGTGTCCCCCTGTGTGCTGGATAACTGCAGGGATGATATGACCTGTGTAAAGGAGGAGATCTTTGGCCCTGTGATGTCTGTTCTGCCTTTTGACACAGAGGAGGAGGTTCTTCAAAGAGCCAACAACACAACCTTTGGCTTGGCTTCTGGAGTCTTCACTAGGGATATAGCTCGTGCCCACAGAGTTGCTGAAAACATTCAGGCAGGAACGTGCTACATCAACAACTACAATGTCGGTCCTGTAGAAGTTCCTTTTGGAGGCTACAAGATGTCAGGGTTTGGAAGGGAGAATGGGCAAGTGACTATTGAGTACTACTCTCAGCTCAAGACTGTTGTGGTGGAAATGGGAGATGTGGAAAGCTTATTTTAGGCTATTGTGGGGTAAACCACCAGCATTCCCAACAGCAATGTGATTTCCAAGACACCAATTCGATCAAAA
>NZ_JACJVM010000132.1:0-535 GCF_014212065.1 Aequorivita sp. 609
GGACACCCATCTTACGGCACAGAGCAGGCAAGAACACCACCAGCTCAATGGGATCCACATCGTGAGCAATAACGACCAGCTGTGCCTTCTTGCTCTCCACTAGTGTGGTCACTGTGTTCACGCCTGCACGGAGGACTGGTGGCCTCTTAGTGGGCACGTCTCCCTTTCCAGCAGCCTTCTGTTCAGCACGAGCCAGCAGTCTCTGTTTCTTCTCCTGCTTGGTCTCAGGCCTGTATTTGTGGGCCAGCTTGAACAGCTGGGTAGCGGTTTGGCGGTCCAGAGCCTGGGCGAACTGGTTGATCGCAGGGGGAACCTTCAGACGCTTATATAGAATGGCCCGCTGCCTCTGCAGACGGACGTAACGTGGCCATTTCACAAATCGGGTCAGATCCCGCTTTGGCTGGATGTCCTGACCAATGCCAAAGTTCTTAGGCCTCTTCTCAAACAGGGGGTTCACAACTTTCTTGGCCTCATGCTTCTTGGCCACTGAAGGGGCTGGTGCCACCTTCTTCCCCTTAGCCTTTTTTCCTTTAGG
>NZ_JACJVM010000133.1:0-535 GCF_014212065.1 Aequorivita sp. 609
CTCCCACAGAGACTGCAACGTTCGTAATGTTGTCAAGTGTCATATAGTCATTTGAGGCATTAAAACCAGGAACAACAAATTGTTCTTGCCCCTCCACTAAAACAGGCAGCGATGTGTTCTCCATGTTCAGGAACTTCACCTGGGTTTGAGAGCTTGAAGGGAACTTGGGCATTGTTCTGTCAATTTGAATCTGCAAAAGAGCAGCAGCCACAAATGCCAACGCCGCGAGCAGCATACCGACAGTCATCCTCCGAAGGGGCGTGAAATTAATACGGCACAGTTTGATAAGTGGGTACACTGCAGAGTCCATGATCGGCACCATAATCACAATCAGTATGGGGTTCACGATCTGCATCTGATCTGGCTGAATTACAAATGCTCCAAAGTTAGCATCCATAGTGGTGGCCTGAAGAGTCCAACGGGAGCCCTGCTGGTCAAATAAGGCCCAGAACATTGGCAGAGGGATATAGAGGAACAGCACCTTCAATACCATCTTCACCTGAGCAATCAGGAGTTTATCATATCTCTCTTCCGC
>NZ_JACJVM010000134.1:0-538 GCF_014212065.1 Aequorivita sp. 609
TCAGCATCGTTTGTGTCATTGTTTACGTCATCGGACACGCTATTGGCCCAAGTCCTATTCCTACTGTAATCACCACAGAGATGTTCCGGCAGTCTTCTAGACCACCAGCCTTCATGGTGGGCGGCTCGGTTCACTGGCTTTCGAACTTCACAGTCGGCTTGGTCTTTCCTTTTCTAGAGAAAGGCCTGGGTGCATACAGCTTCATCATTTTTGCCTGCATCTGTCTCGCGACACTTATCTACATCTGGGTGGTCATCCCAGAGACCAAAAACAAGACCTTTCTTGAGACCAGCAAGCTTTTTGCTCAGAGAAACAAGGTGGATATTGTGGTGGAGGGCAAAGACTCTGAGATCAAAGAGAGAGGGAAGGAAAGCAACAGACAGGAAATTAAAAACACATTTCTCTGAATGGGTAGGGGGTCATTCACACAGGACACGTTTTTGCGTCTGTCTGCAGTGCTTTGAAAGAATTTTTTTTTTTTTAACACTTAGTGTCTCATTCCAGGATTTTTGAACTCAAAAACGTGTCCTGTATTTTC
>NZ_JACJVM010000135.1:0-548 GCF_014212065.1 Aequorivita sp. 609
CTTTCACATTTTTACTCATTTGTCACTGATTTTATCATGAATCTCTGATTTATTTATGGGAAAATACGATTTGTTTTTTCCCCAAAAGCTTTCTTTAGAAACATGTTTTTAAAAAAAGTGACTGTAAGAATTATGTCACTAAAATTAAGAAGTCACTTCTTCAAATTAATTACATTTCAAAACAAAAGGAATTTAGTTGTACAAGTGCTCATGTTGTGAAAATTAAATTAAGGCAAGAAATTCCACACCCTTATAGGATATTGCTGTGAAGGATATACAGTATAATGCAAGCATATGGATGTTTACAGACATCAGTCACCCTACTAAATATGTCAATCAAAGAAAATCTTCACATCAAAAGAAATTAATATAGATAGGAAAACATATTGTCATCTAATCTAATCAGCACAGGCAGCATATCCTAAAGCAGGGGTGTCCAATCCTGGTTCAGGTGTGTTTAATTAGTGTTGGAGTTCTGCAGGAAGCTGGCCTTCCAAAAACAGGATCAGACACCCCGTCCTAAACAGTGAAGCTGAGAAATTATATCA
>NZ_JACJVM010000136.1:0-548 GCF_014212065.1 Aequorivita sp. 609
TTTTTAGTTTCTATAAACATTTATTTTGAATGGCTGCAAGAACAGCTCAAACAAGGACACCATACTGTTTAAGAACGTCAGTGTATTTTGCGATCTTGCTTTCAACGTTCTTTTCTGCCTGCTTGGAGAGCTTGATGTCGGCTTTCTTCTTGGAATAGCGCAGCTTGGCCTTTTCCTTCCTCTTCTCCTCCAGGGTGGCGGTGATGGCCTGGTACTTCCAGCCAACTTCATGGGCCAATCTTCCAAGCAGGGCAAACTTGCGTGTGGGCTTCAGACGCACAATCTTGAGAGCAGCTGGGACGACCATACGCTTTCTCTTGTCATAAGGAGGAGGGATGCCATCAAAGACCTTCAGCCTGTCCAGAGCGGCCTGACCCCTCTTGGTTTTATGTGGAAGCATACCTCTTACTGTCCTCCAGAAGATTCTGCTGGGGGCTCTGAAGTGATATGGTCCACGGGAAGGGTTGGTGTTCATCCTCTTGCGGAGGAAGGCCAAATACTTCAGTTTGTTGCGGTAGAAGTTTCCAGAGATGTTGATACCTTCACAC
>NZ_JACJVM010000137.1:0-549 GCF_014212065.1 Aequorivita sp. 609
CGTTGTGCATAAGTTGAAAAAAATCGTGATTAATTTTAAAATCTTTTTATTCATCGGACTTTTAGTCTCCTGTAGTCCAAATAAAACGGAATTTGGAAATGCTGATCTATCTAATAAATTTGAACTAACAGATATTAATGATTTGAATAAAAATCCTACTGATTTTGACAACGATACTCTGAAAATCATTGGTGAACTGCATCTTGATTTAGAAAATAAAGGAATTTTTGACCAATCGGGTAAAATTTGGGTTGAATCATTTAACCCTGCAACCGAATTAGATAGTGTTTGGAAAAAGCTAAACGGAAAAAAAATCGAAATAATCGGATTATATAAAGCTGGCAAAACTGGACATTTAGGAATATATAACGGACAGTTTAAAGAAATATATTATATCAAAGCGGAATAAAAACCTATGCACAACAAGGGCTATAGTTCATTGCGGCGGAATTTTCTGCCGAAAATTCCCGCAGCTTTGCTATTTTTCGGCTACAGCGGAAAAGTCCTTCAGACATTTTCCGCAACGAAACCATAGCCAAACACGTTGTG
>NZ_JACJVM010000138.1:0-550 GCF_014212065.1 Aequorivita sp. 609
CTCAACTTCGTCTGGTACACCATGCCTCCTAAATTCGACCCCAACGAGATTAAAGTTGTGTACATGAGATGCACAGGTGGAGAGGTCGGTGCCACTTCCTCGCTGGCTCCCAAAATCGGACCTTTGGGTCTTTCCCCTAAAAAGGTGGGTGATGACATTGCAAAGGCCACCGGTGACTGGAAGGGCCTGCGAATCACTGTGAAGCTGACCATCCAGAACAGGCAAGCAGCGATTGAGGTGGTGCCATCAGCCTCTGCCCTCATCATCAAGGCCCTGAAAGAACCTCCCCGTGACAGGAAGAAGGTCAAGAACATTAAGCACTCTGGAAGTGTCACTTTCGATGAGATCATCAACGTTGCCCGTGTCATGAGGCCACGATCTATTGCCAGGGAACTTTCTGGTACCATCAAGGAGATTCTTGGCACAGCGCAGTCTGTGGGCTGCACCATTGATGGTCGCCCTCCCCATGATGTCATTGATGACATCAACAGTGGCAGAATTGAGTGCCCAGCTGAGTAAAATGAGGATTGAAGACAAATAAAACTGATAA
>NZ_JACJVM010000139.1:0-551 GCF_014212065.1 Aequorivita sp. 609
CTTTATTAGTTTATTCAGCAGCTTCTTTCCAAATTTTACTGTGGCAACAGGTGCAGTTCTAAACCATTTCAACACAAATTTAATAACTGAAAGAGGCACAATCAGTCGATCAATAAAGCCACACTTAATCCAAGTTGTTTTCCTTTCCTGCGAAAATTTTTTCGATGGGTTTTAATCAGCATTAGCCAGTCCTTAAGTAGAGTGCCCAGGTTTAGAGAGATTCCAGGAGGTTGGGAGGAACACACCGCAACCTTTGGAACAGCGTGATGAAGGGAAATTCACTTGGTCTTGGCAGCCTTCTGTGCAGACTTCGTGACCTTGCCAGAACCGGCAGCCTTCTTCTCAACGCTCTTGATGACACCAACAGCGACGGTCTGCCTCATGTCACGCACAGCAAAGCGACCAAGAGGGGGGTAGGTAGAGAAGCTCTCCACACACATGGGCTTGCCAGGGATCATCTCAACAATGGCGGCATCTCCAGATTTAAGAGCCTTGGGGTTGTCCTCAAGCTTCTTGCCAGAACGACGGTCGATTTTCTCCTTGAGCTCAGC
>NZ_JACJVM010000140.1:0-562 GCF_014212065.1 Aequorivita sp. 609
ACCGTAGGCCGCAAGCAAATAATGATTGATTATTTGGAGAAGATGATGGAGATTGCCAAGGATGAACTTGATATCGACATCAAAAAAAACTTCGGCACCCCACAATCAACTGGTTCAGGGAAAACAAAGAAAAAGTGAGTTTTTCAATGAACATGCTATATGCCACCGTTGGAATCAGCAAGCAAGCTGTAAGCCAGTATAATACAAGGCAAAAGGCCTTCGACAAGAAAGTCAAGCAAATGACCCTCGAAGCTGATGAGCTCAGAGAGGATCACCCTGGTTGTGGGGTTGAGAAAATGTACTATACACTTAAACCGGACTTTATAGGAAGGGATAGGTTTATAGAGTTAATGATGGAACTGGGATACCGATTGAAGCGTAAAAAGAATTATAAAAGAACAACTATTGCTTCGAAAATTTATTATCCTAACCTAATAAAAGGGATGGAGGTTGACCGACCATCAATGGTATGGCAGTCTGATATTACTTACATACCTATTGGCAACAAGCATTATTATGCAGTTTTTATAATAGATGTCTATACCAAGAAGATCGTAGGATA
>NZ_JACJVM010000141.1:0-568 GCF_014212065.1 Aequorivita sp. 609
CTTTTATTTGTCACAAATTCAAAAAAGGTGGTCCTTTACTTCCCGGGGAGGATGATGCCATCATACTTCTGCTGGAACCAGCGCATAGCCTCCTCCTTGCGGATACGGTGCTTGGCGCCGATGCGGCCCTGCTTCCTCTTCTTGTCAGCAATACTGAAACCAGGTCTGCCAAGAACCACGTAGAAGTCCAAGCCGTAGATTCCAATGCTTGGGTCGTACTTGATGCCCAAATCAATGTGTTCCTGGATACCAAAGCCAAAGTTTCCTGTGTCTGAGAAGTTGTTCTTTCTCAACTCGTACTCACGCACCTTCAGGCCCTTCTCCAAGATTTCCTCAGCCTTGGCTCCACGGACTGTGCAATGGACTGCAATCTTTTCATTTCTACGGATACCAAAGGATCGCACAGTGTAGCGGGCCTTGGAGAAGACAGGAGTCTGGCCGGTCAGCTGCTCCAGCACTTTAGCAGCACGGGTCAGTCTGTCACCGCTCTCACCCACACAGATGTTCAGGCACAGCTTGCGGATGCGCAGCTCCCTCATCGGGTTCTCCTTCTTCTCGCTCTGGTCCG
>NZ_JACJVM010000142.1:0-569 GCF_014212065.1 Aequorivita sp. 609
CTCTTTCTTAGCCTGCTGTCTCTCTTCACGACGCTTCCTTGCCTCCCGGGTCTTTGAGCGACGAGCCTCCGCCTGATCAGACAAGAGCTTCTTGCGGGCCTTGTCTGCTTTGAGCTTGTGTATGTGCTCCATCAAGATGCGTTTGTTCTTGAACACATTACCCTTTGCCCTCAGATACAAACTGTGGTACATGTGCCTGTCGATCTTCTTAGCCTCTCGGTAACGTTTCAGAAGTCGACGCAGAATACGCATACGCCTCATCCAGCACAACTTCTCTGGCATACGTGCATTCGCTGTACCCTTTCTCTTACCAACACCCATGTGACGGCCCTTCCGCCGTGCAAGTGTATTCTTGCGGCATCGGGCACGAGAGTGCACCGTTACAGGCTTCTTGATGATCAGACCATCCTTCACCAACTTGCGAATCTGCTGCCGGGAATTGGCGTTGGCAATTTCATTGGTTTCATTTGGGTCCAACCAGACCTTCTTCTTGCCACAGCGCAAAACGCTGGATGCCAACCTCTTCTGAAGCCTAAGCATGCTCATGGCTGCTAGTCAGAGGAAGTCGA
>NZ_JACJVM010000143.1:0-574 GCF_014212065.1 Aequorivita sp. 609
CAAATATGTAAAACAGATTAACTAGAGCTGCAAACAAACTACAGGCATTTCAGTGCATGTGAGATACTGACTGGAACAGCTTCTTCAGACAGTGGAAATGAAAAGAAATCTGTCTATCAAGTGCATTTAAACACTAAAGAGTTTGTTACGTCGGCTAAGACAACTTTTCAAGAAATCTCAGGCTAAATTTAAGTGCACTAACACCCCACTGAATGGGAGTAAGGTTGGGTGAAATACAACAGGACTGTTACTGCTTGGAGAAGAACTCCTTGCTCTTCTGCACATCTGGGACAATAGTGTCACTTCCTGGTTTCCATCCAGCAGGACAAACTTCTCCATATTTGTCAGTGTGCTGGAAGGCCTGCACCAGTCTCAGAGTCTCGTCCACCGAGCGTCCCACCGGCAGGTCATTGATGGTGATCTGCCTCAAGATGCCTTTATCGTCAATCACAAACAGACCTCTGTAGGCGATGCCCTCCTCCTCTTTCAGAACGCCGTAATCCCGGGAGATGGACTGAGTCAGGTCAGCCAACAGCGGGATGTTCATGGAGCCGAGTCCACCCTGCTTCCTGGG
>NZ_JACJVM010000144.1:0-575 GCF_014212065.1 Aequorivita sp. 609
TGAACTTTTATTTGCATTACAAAACAAAAATTGTGCATTCCAAGACGTCAACATACAAAAAAAAACACTGCATGACTTTAAAGCATTTGAGCAAGTCAACCAAGAGATGTTACAAGAGCGAGTCTCTGTTACATGTCACTCAAATTCTTCGCCCCGCCCCCGAAGCCCGGCGCCTCCTCGTCATCCTCGTCCGTATCAACAAACTTCATCAGAATATCAGTGGTGCGGTTTACAAAAAGAGGAGTACGTGGGCACAGAAAACAAAGGGCTGTACGGTCGTCTGCATTTTTTTGGTTGTCCAATCACAATGCGACTTAGGTCATATTAAACAGCGAAAAGACGTGAAAAAGAAGGCAATGTGGAATGTACAGTGCATAGAAGTGTGGCGAGAGACTTTCATGACGAGCCCGCCTGTTTCTCCTGTTCGATGGTTTCTTTTGACGGCAACGGATTTTTCTCCTGAGTTTCTGTTTTCTTCAGCTTGGTTTTGTCAAAGCTGGTCACCTCCTCGAGATTTGGCTTGTCAGACATGTTTGCAGTAGGTCAGAGTGTGTGGTAGTTGAAGTGGTTTATTC
>NZ_JACJVM010000145.1:0-579 GCF_014212065.1 Aequorivita sp. 609
GTCTGTGTCTGTTTGGTTGGGATGGTGGTGTTACGCTTAATGAGGACAGTCATGACTCCGCCAGCTGTCTCAATTCCAAGGGACAGAGGAGTGACATCGAGCAGCAGCAGGTCCTGAACGTTTTCAGACTTGTCACCGGAGAGAATGGCAGCCTGGACAGCTGCTCCATAGGCAACAGCCTCATCGGGGTTGATGCTCTTGTTGAGCTCCTTGCCATTGAAGTAGTCTTGGAGCAGCTTCTGGATTTTGGGAATGCGAGTGGAGCCACCAACCAGGACAATGTCATGGATCTGAGCCTTGTCCATCTTGGCGTCACGAAGGGACTTCTCAACTGGGTCCAGGGTGCCACGGAAGAGGTCTGCATTGAGCTCCTCAAAACGGGCCCTGGTGATGGAGGTATAGAAATCGATGCCCTCATAGAGGGAGTCAATCTCAATACTGGCCTGAGTGCTGGAGGACAGGGTACGCTTGGCCCTCTCGCAGGCGGTGCGGAGACGGCGAACAGCTCTCTTGTTGTCACTGATGTCCTTCTTGTGCTTGCGCTTGAACTCTGTGATGAAGTGGTTCACCATGCGGTTG
>NZ_JACJVM010000146.1:0-579 GCF_014212065.1 Aequorivita sp. 609
CTGAAAATGGTCCGCTACTCTCTCGACCCGGAGAACCCGACTAAATCATGCAAGTCGAGGGGCTCAAACCTTCGTGTTCACTTCAAGAACACCCGCGAGACCGCCCAGGCCATCAAAGGCATGCACATCCGCAAGGCTAACAAGTACCTGAAGGATGTGATGGTCAAGCACCAGTGTGTTCCCTTCCGTCGTTACAATGGTGGTGTTGGCCGTTGTGCTCAGGCAAAGCAGCATAACTGGACTCAGGGACGCTGGCCCAAGAAGAGCGCAGAGTTCCTGCTCCACATGCTGAAAAATGCAGAAAGCAACGCTGAGCTCAAGGGTTTGGATGTGGACTCTCTGGTGATTGAGCACATCCAGGTGAACAAGGCCCCAAAGATGCGTAGGCGTACTTACCGTGCCCATGGACGCATCAACCCCTACATGAGCTCCCCATGCCACATCGAAATGATCCTCACTGAGAAGGAACAGATCGTTCCCAAACCAGAGGAGGAGGTGTCTCAGAAGAAAAAGATTTCTCAGAAGAAACTGAAGAAGCAGAAGCTTATGGCTCGGGAGTAAATGTAAATAAAGTCCAAC
>NZ_JACJVM010000147.1:0-583 GCF_014212065.1 Aequorivita sp. 609
CTCCACTTTTAATTCGTCTGTAACGTGAAAAGCACAAACATACACTTTAAAAGAAAGTGTTTGGTCTCTTGGTGGTGAAGCGGGGCTTGTGCTGGCGGCGCAGAACCCTGTGAGGAAGAGGGAACTTGATCTTGGAGTCGTGGAACTGCTTGATGGCGGGTCTGCGGCATTTGTTGGCTGGGATGACCTGCACCTTCATGATCTGGATGGAGTGAGCGCGGGCACGATGCCTGGCACCCATGTCACGATAGCACTGAGTGACGGCTCCAGACGTGGTCAGGTCTCTGTACTCGCGGTACATGTTGTGGGTCCCACTGCGGGAGTCGTAACGCAGCCAGATGCCGAAATTTTTCACCTTGAGAGGGGTTCTCTCATAGACCAGGCCGCAGTAGACGGTCTCTCCGTTGGCTTTCTTCATCTTCCTCAGCTGGGAGACGAAGTACCAGAAGCGAGACTTGGCCACCACATGGTTTGGGGCGAAGATCCTCATGCGGTACAGAGGGGGTGTGGGGTTTTTAGCGGAGGGCAACAGACGCCCAACAACCTTATACTCCCGAAGTGTGCCAGACGCCTTCATGGTGTC
>NZ_JACJVM010000148.1:0-587 GCF_014212065.1 Aequorivita sp. 609
CTCCTTCACACCAGAGAAATCAGACGAGTACTCCTGCAGTGTTCGACACATGAGCTCTACCAAGAAAATTGTTTGGGAGTCCAACATGTAAAGCTAACAATCAAAGCCAGATAAAGGGTGGATAATTTCTCATGGTTATATGGACATTTTTCATCATCTACAGAGACCATATTATTCTACTATCCCATTTTACAAACCCAATGTTGCTCAAAATGCACTATTCATACAAATATACATTGGAACATCCGTGATTTTAGTTTTCCTTGAATTGACATTCTTTTTCTTCACAATAGTAAGGATAATTTAAACCAAAGTAGCTGCTACATGTTTTTTAGTTGGGTTTTGATTAGATTCTGGATCTTTTACACTGTTTTCATTCCTCTTTCTGTAAATTCTGTGTATATGCAGTAGAAGTAGACTAAAGTATTTGTTAAAATGGGGCAATTTGTGCTTATTTTTGGCTTTGTTTTGAAATTAGCTTAATTACAAATATTACAACCAGTTCTCTATTTTAAATCAGGTATTGTTTCCTCTTGTTAATCTATATTTGTTCACAACTGCAAAATTGGAATTTTAATGATTATGAA
>NZ_JACJVM010000149.1:0-597 GCF_014212065.1 Aequorivita sp. 609
AAAGGACGTAAAAATGGCTTTATTACCGTAAATATCAAAACTCATAGTGCAAATGACACATGATTTACATACACACTTTGTAAACTTTAGGGCTGCTAATTGTTAAAACCCCTATTTTCAAGTGGAATATCAATGCTTGCAACACTTAGTTTCATATCGTCCCACTAAATGTTGGAATGCTGATGACATTTTAACCCCTCTTGAATGTTCTCTTGGCCTCGACACCTTCATAGCTATAACTCTGTACAAGTTCATCACCGATAATCTTCCTGGTTGTTATTAGTGTCTTTCCATTGTCCTTGCGTGTGAAAGTCCCTTTGAGCATGTCACCCTCCATGACCCAGGATCCTGTGAGCTCAGTGCCGTCTGCCATAGAATAGTTAAAGTTGACACCCAGAGTAAACTCAATATCCAGTGTGCGGAAAGTGCTGACTTCTTTCACTTGAAACTTATCTCCAGTCTGCTCCAGGGTGATGTTCAGGTTGTCATGAGAAGCTAGTTTCCTTTTCACCATGTTGATTCCCATTTGTTCCATGAACTTCTCGTAGTTCTCATTGCGGTCAACTTTCCAGGTCCCGTTGAAGGCCATGATGACAG
>NZ_JACJVM010000150.1:0-597 GCF_014212065.1 Aequorivita sp. 609
ATTTTATTTGTTTGCTTTGTTTTAACTTGAACATAATAAACATTCATTGCACAACCCTTGCACCTACAATCCTTACATCACCAAACACAAGAAAATCTGTTCTTTGCTGTTGTCTGAGGATCAGAATGTGCAAAGTCCTTGTGCATTTTTATGCCTGGATGGCCTTGGAGATGGTGTCATACACCTGTGCAAACCTGGCCCTCACATTCTCCATGTAGGGCTCCATGCGGGCCTGGAGGTCCTGGGTGTGTGGGGTGATCTTCTCCTTGGCGTCCTCGACAGCCTTCACCAGCTGTTCCTTGTATTCCTCGGCATAGGGGGCAGCCATGGTCCTCAGCTCCTCCAGACGCTCGGTCAGCTTAGTGCGTACGACCTCGATCATGGGCCCGAGCTTGGACTTGGTCTCCTCAACGTTGCTGTCAAACATCTGCTTCATTTCATCCAACAGCGGCTGCAGCTTGGCACGCATCTGCTCTGCATTTTCACGGTTCAGGGTGGCATAATCCTGGTAGAGGGGCTCCAGCTTCTCACGGTACTCGTCAAAGTGCTTCTGCAGCACCTGGTACAGCTCAGCACGGTGGGGCTCCAGCTTGGAAC
>NZ_JACJVM010000151.1:0-598 GCF_014212065.1 Aequorivita sp. 609
CAACAACCGCAGCAGGAGAAAAAAGAGAAGAAAAAGGAGGAAAAGAAAGCCGCCCCTGCTGAGGAGGAGATGGACGAATGCGAGGCTGTATTGGCTTCTGAGCCGAAAGCCAAGGACCCATTTGCTCACCTTCCAAAAAGCTCTTTTGTCATGGATGAGTTCAAGAGGAAATACTCCAACGAGGACACCCTGACCGTGGCATTGCCTTACTTCTGGGATCACTTTGATCGAGAGGGCTTCTCAATCTGGTATGCCGAGTACCGCTTCCCTGAAGAGCTAACCCAGGCCTTCATGAGCTGTAATCTTATCACAGGAATGTTCCAGCGACTTGACAAACTACGTAAGAATGCATTTGCCAGTGTCATCCTCTTCGGTGCAAACAACGACAGTTGCATTTCTGGTATCTGGGTCTTCAGAGGCCAGGACCTTGCATTTACTCTGAGTGAAGATTGGCAGATTGACTATGAGTCATACACTTGGCGCAAGTTGGACGTGGACAGCGAGGAGTGCAAGACCATGGTGAAGGAATACTTTGCATGGGAGGGTGAATTCAAACATGTAGGCAAAGCTTTCAACCAGGGCAAGATTTTCAAGTGAG
>NZ_JACJVM010000152.1:0-605 GCF_014212065.1 Aequorivita sp. 609
GGATCATTCTCAAAAGTTGTGTGTGAATTGAAATAGAATTCTGATTTTTGTTTTTTAAAACAAAGCTTTGGACAATTATCTAGACCTACTGAAACTTATCCTGCCTGAATTTTTAATCAATCACTTCGATCTTGTAAAGAATACAAAAAGTGGTGAAGTTATGCATCTTTATTTTCAAGAGCGTAACGCTGTACCAGCGGAAGAATCAAAACGACAACTTATAGCGCACGGTTTTCACAAAGAAGTTACTATCCAAGATTTTCCATTGCGCGGAAACACAGTATACCTGCATGTAAAACGGCGTAGATGGCTGGATAAGGCAACTAAAGAAGTTGTTCAGAGAGATTGGAATTTAGTAGCACAGGGAACACGGATGACCACCGAGTTCGCTGCTTTTTTAAAAGAAATTAGTCGATACTAAAGCATCCAATTGCCATACAATCGGTTATTTTTATGGTGTTAATGGCAAAAAACTACAGCGCCAATACAAAGACTGTCTAAGTGATTTTAAAGACTGGGAACAAAAGAAGCATGCCAAACAATGGCTCATATTCCCTGAAAACATTGGGCCTTACCTATCCATTGACGAAACAGCGCTATCTAAA
>NZ_JACJVM010000153.1:0-607 GCF_014212065.1 Aequorivita sp. 609
CGCTCTTCCGATCTGTGCAATTTAAATTAATTTCTGATCAAAGATACTTGAGAGTAGTTTTTTTAGAGAGTTTGGGTCAATGATTCACTGCTGCTGCTCACGGAAGTCCGAAGCTGCGTTTTCTTTCGTCGTCTTCAGTGAGTGTTAGGCTCGCTCCCATTGCATGACAGTTAGTTTTGCTACAGGAGCACTCTTCAACATGGATGTATGTGTGGGTTATTACATCTCCATTTACGCAACCAAGATTCACTGTGCGATTACTTGAGCGTTTGGCCTGGCAACAGCTACATGATGACAACCCAGGTTCTGTGTACTTGCTAAAACTGGTACAATCTCCACCACAAAATGTCAGGTCCATTTTCCTCTCTGATTGACAGTCATTGTGATTTATGTAATCATGAGCGGTCTGTACTTGACATCCCTTGATTTTGTCCACACAAACATAGCAGCAGCCATCAGCTGTCACCTGAACGGTGCCAGGCTGGCAGTTGGAAATGTTGAAAGGAGGACACTGGACTGTGTGTTTGTCGGCGATGAACTGTCCATTAACTTTAGTGCATGTGATTTTGTCACAGCCCTGGTTTGGAATGGGCAAAGTGGCTCCTTC
>NZ_JACJVM010000154.1:0-613 GCF_014212065.1 Aequorivita sp. 609
CCCTATTTCCTGCATCACCTCCCTCAACAAAGTGGGTGGTCTTCTTGTTCATGCCACCACGAGGAGAGGACAGTTTGAATGGCCAGAGGAAGTTGTTTGCAGCCTTGAAGTTCTTTCCAACAGTGTAGATCTCATGGATGAGATCCTCAACGCAGATGATTCCACACTGACCAAGGGTCTTCTCAATCAGGGAGTTATCTGTGAGTGCAATGCGCTGCTTCTTGATCTTGCCGAATCCACGCTTGTAGATGAGCTCTCGCACAGATTTAAGGTTGGGGTAGCCCCAGGCAATGTAGGGCTCTGCAATTCGGAGCATGTTGATGGTGGCCTTGTTCAGTTTGACAAAGACACCGTTGAAGATCTGGCGGAGACGGAGCAGTTGAAGCACCTTGCGGACTTTGGGGCTGACACCATTGATACCTCTGATCCTGATGACAAATGCCAGTTTGGGCTCAGCTGGGACGTAGTAGTTGCCTGCCTTGCGAGCCATCCTGTTCATGCGGACTTCACGCCTGTACATCTCCCTGTATTCCTTATGGTAAGCTTCAGCTCTCTTGAAGATGAGCTTCCTGGTGACTTTGCGTGCCTTCTTGTCAGCCATCGCCTTCTTCAG
>NZ_JACJVM010000155.1:0-624 GCF_014212065.1 Aequorivita sp. 609
GTACAAGTACATGCAGGAGTTATGGAGGAAGAAGCAGTCGGATGTGATGAGATTTCTGCTCCGTGTGCGGTGCTGGCAGTACCGTCAGCTGTCCTCCCTTCACCGGGCTCCGAGACCCACTAGACCCGATAAAGCCCGCAGACTGGGATACAAGGCCAAACAGGGCTACGTCATCTACCGTATACGTGTGCGTCGTGGAGGTCGCAAGCGCCCCGTGCCCAAAGGTGCAACCTACGGCAAACCTGTGCACCATGGTGTCAACCAGATCAAGTTTGCACGCAGTCTGCAGTCAGTAGCTGAGGAGCGTGCCGGTCGTCATTGCGGAGGTCTGCGGGTACTAAACTCCTACTGGGTGGGTGAAGATTCCACATACAAGTTCTTTGAAGTGATCCTCATTGACACCTTCCACAAAGCCATCAGACGTAACCCCGACACGCAATGGATCACCAAGGCTGTGCACAAGCACAGGGAAATGCGTGGGCTCACATCTGCTGGCAAGAAGAGCCGTGGTCTGGGCAAGGGCCACAAGTTCCACCTCACCATCGGTGGCTCTCGACGTGCAGCCTGGAAGAGACGCAACACCCTGCAGCTGCACCGTTACCGCTAAACAATGTGTGCTACAAC
>NZ_JACJVM010000156.1:0-626 GCF_014212065.1 Aequorivita sp. 609
ACACACACGCTGCGAAGATGGCAGAAGATTGGGAGGCTGCGCCAGCTGTTGCTGAGACTCCAGAGATCAAACTCTTTGGCAAATGGAGTACTGACGATGTTCAGATCAATGACATCTCACTGCAGGATTACATTGCCGTGAAGGAGAAATATGCCAAATACCTTCCCCATTCCAGCGGCAGATACGCAGCCAAGCGTTTCCGTAAGGCTCAGTGTCCCATTGTGGAGCGCGTCACTAACTCCATGATGATGCACGGACGCAACAACGGCAAGAAACTGCTGACCGTCCGCATCGTGAAACACGCCTTTGAGATCATCCACCTGCTCACTGGCGAGAATCCTCTGCAGATTCTGGTGAACGCCATCATCAACAGTGGCCCTCGTGAGGACTCCACTCGTATCGGACGTGCTGGAACCGTGAGGAGACAGGCTGTTGACGTGTCCCCCCTGCGCAGAGTCAACCAGGCCATCTGGCTGCTGTGCACCGGTGCAAGAGAAGCTGCTTTCAGGAACATCAAGACTATTGCAGAGTGTCTTGCTGATGAGCTCATCAATGCTGCCAAGGGTTCCTCCAACTCTTATGCCATCAAGAAGAAAGATGAGCTGGAGAGAGTGGCCAAGTCTAAC
>NZ_JACJVM010000157.1:0-638 GCF_014212065.1 Aequorivita sp. 609
AGGGATGCTCAACAGGATTCATAGCCACACCACGGACACGAGGCCAGCAGTTCCTCTTGGCCTTGTACTTGTGGTATGCACGTCCTGCCTTCAGGATGGGTTTGTCAATACGACCACCACCAGCAACAACACCAACAACAGCTCTGTTTGCAGATGAGATGACCTTTTTGGATCCAGATGGAAGCTTGACTCTCGATTTCTTGGTCTCGGGGTTGTGGGAGATGACTGTGGCGTAGTTTCCGGATGCGCGAGCGAGCTTGCCCCGGTCTCCGGGCTTCTCTTCCAGACAGCAGACAATGGTACCCTCAGGCATGGTGCCAACGGGCAGCACATTGCCAATGTTCAGCTGGGCTTTCTTGCCGCAGTAGATGAACTGCCCAGTGTGGATGCCTTCAGCTGCAATGAACAGTTCTGTCCTCTTCTTGAAGCGGTATGGGTCACGGAACACCACCTTAGCCAGAGGAGCTCCACGGCCAGGGTCGTGAATAATGTCCTTCACAATCCCCTTGATGTAGCCATGGCGTTCAGCAAAGTCAATATGACGGAGTTTAGCAGCACCTTTTCTGTGCTTGACATGGGCTTTGAAGACGGAGCCCGCACCTTTTCTCTGTCCCCTGATCACACGTCCCATTGCGGCC
>NZ_JACJVM010000158.1:0-657 GCF_014212065.1 Aequorivita sp. 609
CAGATACTTTGACCCAGCCACCGGTAAATTCAGCAAGACCGCAAACGGCCCTGATGGAAAGAAACTGCCCCGCACCTTCGCCCAGCTCATCCTGGACCCCATCTTCAAGGTGTTCGATGCCATCATGAACTTCAAGAAGGAAGAAACCGCCAAACTGATTGATAAGCTTGAAATCAAGCTGGACGCCGAGGATAAGGATAAAGAAGGCAAGCCCCTGCTGAAGGCCGTGATGCGTCGCTGGCTGCCCGCCGGAGAAGCTCTGCTTCAGATGATCACCATCCACCTGCCCTCTCCCGTCACGGCCCAGAAGTACCGCTGCGAGCTGCTTTATGAAGGACCTGGAGATGATGAAGCTGCCATGGGTATCAAGAACTGCGACCCGAAGGCTCCCCTCATGATGTACATCTCAAAAATGGTGCCGACCACCGATAAGGGCCGCTTCTATGCTTTCGGCCGTGTGTTCTCTGGTGTCGTGTCCACTGGGCTGAAAGTGAGAATCATGGGACCAAACTTCACCCCTGGGAAAAAAGAGGATCTTTACCTGAAACCCATCCAGAGGACCATTTTGATGATGGGACGTTATGTCGAGCCCATTGAAGACGTGCCATGCGGTAACATCGTGGGTCTGGTTGGCGTGGACCAGTTCTTGGTGAAGAC
>NZ_JACJVM010000159.1:0-660 GCF_014212065.1 Aequorivita sp. 609
AACGGTCTCGGCTATGAGTAGTTGCGTGGTTTAGCGATTAACTTTGCAAGTACACACCAAGTTGGAAATTCCGCAGGAATTTCCAAAGTAGACGAGAACAAGCAATTACTTATAGCCATTGTTGTGGTGTCGTTTTTTATTCAGTTGTTATAAATTTCCGTCCGATTAATTCACACTTCTTGGTAACATTCCAAAATCCAAATCCAGGAACTCCAGTTGGTATTTTCCAATAGATAATTTCTCCATTAGTTTTTCTTAATCCAAATTCCGCAAAATGTCCATCGTGTTTAGTAATTATCTTTTTCTCTTTGTCAACAACAAATGATTTATATCCATTATGCCATTCAAACTCTGCGTAATCAATTATTTCAGTCGAATCTGAGTCAATTCGGACAAACTTTTTGGTTGTATTAATTATAAATTCCGATTTTGAAATTTTTAAAACTAAAACAGGAATTTCATTTGGGTATAAATTCAGTCGTTTTTTAAGTTCGGCTCTTAATTCCGCATTTAGAAGTTCGAATAGTGTAAAAATCTCACTTCCATTAAAATCCGTTTTGGTTTTATTGAAATATTTTAAGAACCAAAATTGAATTCGGTCCTTTATTTGTTCAGCAGATTTTTCTATTAAGTTTTCCATTTCTTAAATGCACCACAACG
>NZ_JACJVM010000160.1:0-665 GCF_014212065.1 Aequorivita sp. 609
ATTGCAGCGTTACCAAAGTAACCCTGCAAGAACCGTTTTTACTCCTCAAGCCGCCTTCCTTTTTTTGAAACCTTATTATTACTGGAGGTGATCAAAACTTCTTTTGCCCTAAACTCAAAACTTTCTACTCGCCCACAGTGTGGGTGGTGATTGCAGCGTTACCAAAGTAACCCAGCAAGAACCGTTTTTACTCGTCAAGCCGACTTTCTTTTTTGTCAACCTTTTAGTATTGGAGGTGATTAAGGCTTCTTTTGCCCTAAACTCAAAACGTCCTACTCGCCCACAGTGTGGGTGGTGATTGCAGCGTTACCTAAGTAACCCTGCAAGAACCGTTTTTACTCCTCAAGCCGACTTCTTTTTTTGAAACCTTTTAGTATTGGAGGTGATTAAGGCTTCTTTTGCCCTAAACTCAAAACTTTCTACTCGCCCACAGTGTGGGGGGTGATTGCAGCGTTACCAAAGTAACCCTGCAAGAACCGTTTTTAACTCCTCAAGCCGACTTCTTTTTTTGAAACCTTTTAGTATTGGAGGTGATTAAGGCTTCTTTTGCCCTAAACTCAAAACTTTCTACTCGCCCACAGTGTGGGTGGTGATTGCAGCGTTACCAAAGTAACCCTGCAAGAACCGTTTTTAACTCCTCAAGCCGCCTTCCTTTTTTTGA
This sequence comes from Aequorivita sp. 609, assembly GCF_014212065.1. Taxonomy (NCBI): domain Bacteria; kingdom Pseudomonadati; phylum Bacteroidota; class Flavobacteriia; order Flavobacteriales; family Flavobacteriaceae; genus Aequorivita; species Aequorivita sp. 609. Next base: position 662 of record NZ_JACJVM010000160.1, read on the forward strand.
AACC
>NZ_JACJVM010000161.1:0-669 GCF_014212065.1 Aequorivita sp. 609
AAAAAAAACAAAAAACAAAAAAAAAAAACACCAAACAGATCAAAGTCAACACTTGGTCAAAGCTACAATTTAAAATTCACCATCACAAGCATATCAGTTCCTCTGAACAGGTGCTCGTTCTGCAGGGCCCACCACATGCTACACGAGAGCAGTGTGCCTGTCAAAACTCTCCGCTTCACGAGTCCCTGGACCGGGAGCTTCACTCAGCCTCCTCCCGCTCATCTGATCCTGAGGCGGAGGTTCATGAAGTCACTCCTTCTGCAGCCCAGCGCCCGTTTCCCGCAGAGACACCGGTGGTCGGTTGCCAGTTATAGCCGTCCGATAGAATCTCCTCTGAGTCACGCTTTGGATTTCTTCTCCGCGTTCTGGAGTTTCTCCACTATTTTGCGCTCGTGTCCCGCGGGGTTCTGTCTGTTCGTGTTGCAGCTCGCCTCCTTCTTCGTCCTGCCTTTGCGACTAGTGCACTCGGTATAACGGTCTGTTAAGTTATAATATTCATATTCATCGAAGTAGCGGTCCTCAAAGGTGGTCGGTTCAATGTTTTTCACGTCAACGTGGTTACTCATTTTGACAGTGAAGAGCGAAACTCGAACTTCAAGAGCAACAGTGGATAAGGACGAACTGAAAAGCTAGAAAATATGCGAAGTTCAGTTGTGGAGCTGTCTAAAG
>NZ_JACJVM010000162.1:0-672 GCF_014212065.1 Aequorivita sp. 609
TTATGTAATCAAAGCCCCACTGGCGTTTTAAGGTGCCGTAAGGGTGTTCGACCAGCGCCTGACGTTGTTTATAGCGTTGTTTGTTCTGGGTCACTCGATGGGCATTAGCTTCTATATATGGGGCGTACTCACTGCGTTGAACAATTTTTCCGTTTTTTGCCTTGGTGCATAAACTGCGAACTGAACAACCTTTGCACGCCTTGGTTTTGTACTGTTTAAAAGTGTAGTTTCTTGTTTTATAGTGGCTTTGGTTACTGGTTAGTTTATGTCCTTCGGGGCAGGTGTAGGTGTCGGTTTTTTGATTGTATATAAAATTCTCGGCATTGTACTTCGGATGCGGTGCCTGGCTAGCACGCCCAATGGCGGGTATGGCCACAAGCGTTTTAATGTCTAGCTGATGGGCCGTACAAAACTCACTTCCGGTATGATAGCCTTTGTCGTAAAGGGCGGTAAACTTGTTGGTTCGTAAAATGGATTTGGCCCGGCGCAACATCATGCCCATGGCTTTCTTATCGTTTTGATTGGTTAGTTTGTAATCGATAAGTATTTTGTTTTGATCATCCACAGTAGTTTGAAGTGTGTAGCAAACCTCAGTGATCATTCCCCGTACAATTTGGTGTCTACTATCAGGATCTGATGTGGATAATTGCGGATTTTCCGAACTTTTGTCCG
>NZ_JACJVM010000163.1:0-674 GCF_014212065.1 Aequorivita sp. 609
CTCCAACACACCCCAGAGAGGGGACATGACAGAGGGTGGGGAAGTTGATGAGAGCCAAGGTGGTCCAGACCAAGGCAACAAACCAATGAGGCAGAACTACTACAGAGGCTTCCGACCAAGGGGTCCCCCACGTCCCCGGCCAGTGCGGGAAGGGGAGGAGGATAAGGAGAACCAGAGCGAGAGTGGCCAGAACCAGGAACCCCGTCAGCGCCGCTACCGCCGCAACTTCAACTACCGCCGCAGACGGCCCCAGACAACCAAGCCTCAGGACGGCAAGGACAGCAAGGCAGCCGATGCATCAGCCGACAAATCAGCCGCTCCCGAAGCCGAACAGGGCGGAGCAGATTAACCGGCTTGAACATCTAGACCATCCGGCCGGTTTTGTCAAGAAGAAACATCCAAGATCTGAGCAATAAGAAACGGATATGATCGTCTAAGCTTGCAAAAATGCATTTCGACCAGATTACCACCGATTGCCTGCAGACTCTATGCAGACCTGTTTTCTTTTCCATTATTTTTATGTGACAGCTAAAAAGTTTTGGGGAAACAGCAGATGTTTTTCTAAATCGGTCTTAAGTTTTTACACCAAATGGTTTTTAAAAGTAATTTGATATCTGGTCAGTTTGACATTTTTAAATAACTTTTTATGTATCCAAACATGAATTTTAACAAAG
>NZ_JACJVM010000164.1:0-685 GCF_014212065.1 Aequorivita sp. 609
AATGAAGACCATTCTCAGTAACCAGACAGTGGACATCCCCGACAACGTTGTGGTGTCCCTCAAGGGCCGCACAGTTACTGTGAAGGGACCCCGTGGCGTTCTCCGCCGAGAGTTCAACCACATTAACCTGGAGCTCAGTCTGTTGGGCAAGAAACACAAGAAGCTGCGAGTGGACAAGTGGTGGGGTAACAGGAAGGAGTTGGCCACAGTCCGCACCATCTGCAGTCATGTTCAGAACATGATCAAGGGGGTCACCCTGGGCTTCAGATACAAGATGCGATCTGTATATGCCCATTTCCCCATTAACGTGGTGATCCAGGAGACCGGCTCTTTGGTGGAGATCAGAAACTTCTTGGGAGAGAAGTACATCCGCCGTGTCCGCATGAGACCAGGTGTGCAATGTGCAGTGTCTGCTGCTCAAAAAGACGAGCTGGTTCTGGAGGGTAATGACATTGAGCTGGTGTCAAACTCAGCGGCCCTCATCCAGCAGGCAACCACAGTGAAAAATAAGGATATCAGAAAGTTCCTGGATGGTATTTACGTCTCTGAGAAGGGCACTGTAGTGGAGCCCGAGTCGTAGAGACCACGAGAGCTGCACTGATCCAGCAGGCCACCACTGTGAGAAAGAAGGACATCAGGAAGTTCCTTGATGGGATCTATGTTAGTGAGAAGGGCACAGTGGTGG
>NZ_JACJVM010000165.1:0-699 GCF_014212065.1 Aequorivita sp. 609
CTTCTCATGTACCGGGTTCTCACGGATGGAAGCATGAGCCTTTTTGTACATCTCTTCAACAGAGTCAGGTGTGACGCCATTCTTAATGAAGCGGGAGAACTGCTTCTTGTACAGGTCCTCGTCCTCCTCCATAAGATAGCTCATATACTCTGAGACGTTCTGCCCCATGATGTGCTTCCTGTGAACCTCTGCATTAAACTCCTTACTTTCAGTGTCGTAGCCTGGGAACCGTTTAGTGCTGTGAGGGATGGACAGTCCTCCATCCACTGCTCCTTTGAGAGCTCCAAACACCTTGTTCCCCGTGGTGGTTCTGGCGAGACCAGCGTCCAAGTAGCATGTAAATGCCCCTGGCTGGCCATCAATGCTTTCCACATTAAATTCATCACCAGTTACCTCAACCTGGCCTTCGTAGACCTTATCCAGACCAAACTTATTCAGCAGCCTGCGTGCACACAGCAAACCGGTGCAGTAGGCGGCAGCGTAGTTTGTCAGTCCAACAGTAATGCCATACTTTGGCAACTCGTGAGAGTAAGCAGCGCAGACGATCGCGTCGCCTTCAATTTTGGCATATGCGATCTGGCAAACAATATCCCTGTTGGAGAGTCGAACGATCATCCTGTACTTCGGTGTGTTGTACTTGTTCTTGTCTTGGATGACAAGGCGTTTGCGGGCAAAGTAGTCAGTTTTTCCCTCTCTCCT
>NZ_JACJVM010000166.1:0-717 GCF_014212065.1 Aequorivita sp. 609
CAAACATCATGTGTAGCCTATATAGGCCTATATATATATATAGCAATATATAACAATATCAAATATCTGTTGCCTTCATAAGCCATCAGCCATCAGGCAGATGTTGTATACAGCAAACACGGAAGAAAACACCATCCGTCTGAACAGTATAAATAAAAATCATGAGGTGAAAAATGCTGACAATTACAGATATCGATGTATGATTAGTACTGAAGAATCATTGAATCAAGTCCATTCCGAGTGGTTTATTCCCCGCAGCAGCCGCAGCAGTCTCCACAGATGGTGCCGATGAGCCCGTTGATCACCTGGAAAGCGCACAGACCGATCTGAACCAGACCAGTCACCAGCAGGATGCAGAACAGGGTCAGATGCCATGTGATGATGTCTCCTGGACCCTCACATAAATCCCACAGCGTGTGATTGGTCAGGTAGTTTCCGTCGATAAATGGGTAACTGGCGTGAGTGGTGTTAGTTTGTGTGAAGCACTTGGGTCCGTGATTAATGGCCAGACAGGAGACAATAACGGAGTAACCAGCACCTATAGCTCCGGCTGCGGCAAACAGAATGGAGCTGAACATCGCAAACCGTTTTCCACAGCTCTCATTCCCACAGCAGCCACAGCAGTCGTTGTTCTTTAAGCCCAGGAAAACCAGCGCGGGGAAAATCATCAGCACACCAGATCCCAGAATTCCTCCAAAGTAAAAGACTTCGTTTGCG
>NZ_JACJVM010000167.1:0-723 GCF_014212065.1 Aequorivita sp. 609
CCAGTGATTGCTTTTAAAACATGTTGGTACTGCACTTCAGATGAGTGTCCAATGGCTTGAATGCCCATTTAAGAATGTTCATTTCAAAAGACGGTAGTGTTTATTTCATTCACTGTTTGTTCAGAATGACAATTTTACTGGAAAAAGGGGAAAGGAAGCTCAATTTGCTGTATTCCATTATTTGCATTAAGCACTTCCTCAAATTCAGTAGAAAGGTAGTCAAATAACTGACCTAAAGGTAACATAACACTGAAGAGGAAAAATGCTTTAATGTAATCATAAGAACTGAGCAACGTCTTGTAGAAAATGTTAAGGGGAGCAGCAATAGCTTCTAAGATGTCGGACTTCATGCTGTCCACAAATTCTTGTGCTGCATCAACAGCCTCTTGGATTGTCTGTCCTAGTTTCTCAAGAAAGACATCAAGGCTTTCCATTTGCTTTATAACATCTGCCATCATAGCTAGAAGACTTTTCAGGTTACTTCTCACATTTTCTTGGACCTCGGCTACAGTGATGACCTTACCAGACGGAAACGTCATTTCAACTGTGTTGAAGGTTTCCACGATGGGAGACAAATATATCTCCAGGTTGTTAGCAAGTTTCTCCAGCATTTCCGCAATTATAAATTTGATTTTCGTGCAAATTTCAGGTAGTGTAACTTCATCCATTCCAGGCAGTTTGTATTTGGTCTCTCTCAGGAAGTCGATGACAGCATTAATCAGG
>NZ_JACJVM010000168.1:0-726 GCF_014212065.1 Aequorivita sp. 609
CAACAATGGGCCGCCGTCCAGCCCGTTGCTACAGATACTGTAAGAACAAGCCTTACCCCAAGTCCCGTTTCTGTCGAGGTGTTCCTGATCCTAAGATCAGGATCTTCGACTTGGGCAGGAAGAAGGCTAAGGTGGATGAGTTCCCCCTGTGCGGTCACATGGTATCTGATGAGTATGAGCAGCTGTCCAGTGAAGCTCTTGAGGCTGCCCGTATCTGCGCCAACAAGTACATGGTGAAGACCTGCGGCAAAGATGGTTTCCACATCCGTGTGCGCCTGCACCCTTTCCATGTCATCCGCATCAACAAAATGTTATCCTGTGCCGGAGCTGATAGGCTCCAGACTGGTATGCGTGGTGCTTTCGGTAAGCCTCAGGGCACAGTGGCCCGTGTGTGCATTGGCCAGGTGATCATGTCCGTGCGCACAAAGGCCCAGAACAAGGAACATGTGATCGAGGCTCTGAGGAGAGCAAAGTTCAAGTTCCCTGGCCGTCAGAAGATCCACATCTCCAAGAAATATGGCTTCACAAAGTTCAACGCCACTGACTTTGATGACATGCTGGCGGAGAAGCGTCTGGTCCCTGATGGCTGTGGGGTGAAATACATCCCCAGCCATGGACCCCTGAGCCGCTGGAAGGCCCTGCATGCCAACTAAGCACCACACACACTTCAGTGCATCTGTGTGAACCAAGGCTCTAACGACCACAAATAAAGTCCACTTTGATTTA
>NZ_JACJVM010000169.1:0-733 GCF_014212065.1 Aequorivita sp. 609
AACATTCCGCTATTTACTTTAAAGAACACTATTCTAAATTAATCATTTACAAAACAAAAAGAGAGAACCAAAGCAACATAGGGTAAATATTTTGAGGGCATAACACTTTTAATGAAGCAATCTTGATCATTTCTCTTGTTTAAGAGTTTAGCTAATTAGTGTCTTGATACAAGGATAAGAAATCATTCTACTGAAGAAATCCCATATGAATGGAAGAGGAATGTCAATGTCCATCGCTGTGTCACTTACTCTGACATAAAACTGGATGTTCTTGATGGCATCTTTGAGGGTCTCAGTAATTTGGTTCATGAGAACTTCCAGCCGGTTTATTATAGATTCAACCCAAGCTTGGATGTCTTCAATCAGTTGCTCAATGGTCATCTCAGCAAAAATGTCCTGGGCCTTGGCTTTGACAGTTTTATAGTAGTCTTTAATAATTGTCCTGGACTTCTCAGCTTGCTTATTTATTTCATTAAGGATACTGGAATTGACAGCATCAGAAAAGACTTTAGAGATCCAGGATGAAAGCTTGTCGAGGTTTTGAAATTTGATCGTGTTAAGGAGCTCCTCTGCTTTCTCCACACTTAATTTCAGGATTTCAGACAGCTTCTGCACAATGGTTTCAAAGCTAACATCTCTTAGACCCTTCACAATGGTGATCATTTGGCTTTGGATCTTCTGAAATGCAACATGGAAGTCATCCAACATATCTCTTCCAGTGATAATATGGGTA
>NZ_JACJVM010000170.1:0-754 GCF_014212065.1 Aequorivita sp. 609
ACAACGGTCCGGCTAAGAAACGTAGGGCTTTCGAAGCGATCGCTGTCCACAGTTACCAAAGTTTACTATGTGTACGAAACTTTCTAAAAGCCTTATCTGCCCTATGTTTTCTTAGCCATTGTTGTGGCTAGTTTTTTTATTCTTTAAATTCAATTTCTTTGAGTCTTTCTAACTCCATATAACTGTCTGGCATTTTACTGAAAGTCTTGTCAGCTCGGTATTTGGTAAATAACATATTGTTTAGGTCGATTTTCCATTTTGTAGGGACAAACCTTTCATCAACTAGGGTAAATCCTAGAATTTCAACTGTACTATCAGTTAGCCAATTAGCAGTCTCCGGATAACAATCTGTTCCGCAAAAAAGTAGAGTTGTTGCATTGGAGTCATTTGTTTTTACTACTTGAACTTTACGATCAATCTCGCTCCCATAAGAAATCAACTTTCCGTTTTCTTTTTCTAGTACTAACGAGTAGCTATCTAAGTCGATAAAATAAGAAGAGTCTTGTGAATATAGTCTGAACGGTTTAAAAAGCTCTTGATATTCTAAGTTCAGATCGTACGGATACCACTCCACCTTTTTTTCAACATCATCTCCAAATTTTGTAAAGTCGGAGTGATTGAGGTTGTGAAATTCTAGCCATTTACCATACTCAGTCAACTCCTTGGTCGGCATGCCAAATGACAACAGAAATACTGCCGTCAGAAATAATATGATATATGGTGTAAGTCTTGTCATTTCAAATTAGCCACAACG
>NZ_JACJVM010000171.1:0-764 GCF_014212065.1 Aequorivita sp. 609
CGAGGAACTTGATGCCATCAACGGATCCTTTCAGAGTCAGTCCTCTGATCAGGAAGATCGTAAGAACTAAGTACGGCAATGTAGACGTCACATAAACAGCCTTTCCAGTGGTTTCGATTCCACGGATGCAGCAGACGTACAGCACTCCCCAGGCTGAGATCAGACAGAGGATCATCCACCATTGCAGACCTCCTGTTTCATCTATGGCTGGAGACGTGTTAAGAGTCTTACGATACCAGAAATAATCCACAGGTGAGCTCTTCTCACACTCGGAAATGAATCCCGTCCTGTTTTCATTGATGGGACAATGGCTCCAAGGCAGAGGGTCCTGGAAGGAGTTGAAGAAGTACCACATGACCCATGCTATGATGGTATTATAGTACAGACTGACCAGAAAGGACACACACATAGACGCAATACCAACTCCAAGCATGTAGGGGTTAATAGTTCTCCACACCCCCATGCTGCCTTTCCTTAGCCGCTGACCGATGGCAAACTCCAGATGAAGAAGAGGGATTCCCTCAAAAACCAGCAGGATTAAGAAGGGAATCATGAAGGCCCCTCCTCCATGACTCTGACACAAGTATGGAAAGCGCCAGACGTTGCCCAAACCCACACAGAAGCCCACGCAGGTCAGCATATACTGGGCTTTGTTGTCCCACTTGGGTCTGTCTCCAGCCTCTTCCACCTCCAGCCGTTCCAGCTCATCGTGGCTCAGAATCCGGTCCTCCAGGCCTGGGTTAGGCAACTTCAGCTTCATGATC
>NZ_JACJVM010000172.1:0-765 GCF_014212065.1 Aequorivita sp. 609
ATTTGCTCCTCGTCCTTCCACCGGTCCCCACAAACTGAGGGAGTGCCTGCCCCTCATCATCTTTCTGAGGAACCGCCTCAAGTACGCTCTGACCGGAGATGAGGTCAAGAAGATCTGCATGCAGAGGTTCATCAAAATCGATGGCAAGGTCCGCACTGATGTCACCTACCCCACTGGCTTCATGGATGTGGTCAGCATTGAGAAGACCGGAGAGAACTTCAGGCTGATCTATGATGTCAAGGGACGCTTTACAGTTCACCGCATCACAAATGAGGAGGCCAAGTACAAATTGTGCAAGGTGAGGAAAATCCTCATTGGCACAAAGGGAATCCCACATCTGGTGACCCACGATGCCCGCACCATCCGTTACCCTGATCCTCTTATCAAGGTCAACGACACCATCCGTATTGACCTGGACACAGGCAAAATTACAGATTTCATCAAGTTTGAAACAGGCAACATGTGCATGGTGACCGGAGGTGCTAACTTGGGGCGTATTGGTGTGATCACCAATAGAGAGAAGCATCCTGGCTCTTTTGATGTGGTGCATGTTAAAGACAGCACTGGGAACAGCTTTGCCACCAGGCTCACCAACATTTTTGTCATTGGCAAGGGCAACAAGCCATGGATTTCCCTGCCACGTGGAAAGGGTATCCGCCTGACCATTGCTGAGGAGAGAGACAAGAGATTGGCTGCCAAACAGAGCAGCAGCTAAGTCAACTGGACTAGCACACACCTTGGTTTCAAAATAAAAAGTTATTTACA
>NZ_JACJVM010000173.1:0-792 GCF_014212065.1 Aequorivita sp. 609
CAAGCGAGAAAGTCCTCCATAATGAAGCTCAATATCTCGTTCCCTGCCACTGGCTGCCAGAAGCTGATAGAAGTTGACGATGAGCGCAAACTGAGGATCTTCTATGAGAAGCGCATGGCCACAGAGGTGGCTGCAGACTCTCTGGGTGATGAGTGGAAGGGCTATGTTGTGCGCATCAGCGGAGGCAATGACAAACAGGGTTTCCCCATGAAGCAGGGTGTGCTGACCCATGGACGTGTGCGTCTCCTCCTCAGCAAGGGTCACTCCTGTTACCGCCCTCGCCGTACCGGTGAGCGTAAACGCAAGTCTGTCCGGGGCTGCATCGTCGACGCCAACCTTAGCGTTCTCAACTTGGTCATTGTCAGGAAGGGTGAGAAAGACATTCCTGGCCTGACTGATAGCACTGTCCCTCGCCGTCTGGGACCCAAGAGGGCCAGCAGAATCCGCAAGCTCTTTAACCTGTCCAAAGAGGATGATGTCAGGCAGTATGTGGTCAGGAGACCCCTCACTAAAGAAGGCAAGAAGCCCAGGACTAAGGCCCCTAAGATTCAGCGCCTGGTTACGCCCCGTGTGCTGCAGCACAAGCGCAGACGCATTGCTCTCAAGAAGCAGCGCACACTGAAGAACAAGGAGGCGGCCGCAGAATACACCAAACTGCTGGCCAAGAGGATGAAGGAGGCCAAAGAGAAACGTCAAGAAAAGATTGCTAAGAGACGCCGTCTCTCCTCACTGAGAGCCTCCACATCCAAGTCAGAGTCTAGCCAGAAGTGAGACATGTGCCTCACAAATAAA
>NZ_JACJVM010000174.1:0-805 GCF_014212065.1 Aequorivita sp. 609
GCTGAAGATGGCAGAGGGCGATAAGAAGAAGAAGGTTGCCCGTAAACACTGCAGCCGTAACCCTGTGCTGGTCAGGGGCATCGGCCGCTATTCCCGCTCTGCCATGTACGCTCGGCGAGCCATGTACAAGAGGAAGACTAAAGCTCCTGTGACGAAGGTTGAAAAGAAAATAAAGGAAAAGGCACCCAGCACTGTGGTCAAGACTGTTGGTGGGGATAAAAATGGAGGCAGCCGTGTTGTCAAACTGCGCAAAATGCCCCGTTACTACCCCACAGAAGATGTGCGCCGTAAGCTGCGGAGTCACGGCATCAAGCCCTTCAGTCAGCACCGGAGGAAACTGCGCAAATCCATCACCCCTGGAACAGTCCTGATCCTGCTGACCGGACGCCACCGTGGAAAGCGTGTGGTCTTCCTCAAGCAGCTGGACAGCGGCCTCCTCCTCGTCACCGGTCCTCTGGCCGTGAACCGAGTGCCTCTGCGTAGAGCTCACCAGAAGTTCTGCATCGCCACAAACACCAAGGTGGACATCTCTGGCGTCAAGGTCCCCAGAACGCTGACCGATTCTTACTTCAAGAAGAAGAAGCTGAGGAAACCCAAGCACCAGGAGGGGGAAATCTTTGACACAGAGAAGGAGAAGTACCAGTTGACGGAGCAGCGCAAGACGGACCAGAAGGCAGTGGATTCTCAGCTGCTTCCTCTGATCAAGCAGGTTCCTCATCTCAGGGAATACCTGCACTCCACATTCTCCCTAACTAACGGAGTCTATCCACACAAACTGGTTTTCTAAAATGCTAAATAAAACCTC
>NZ_JACJVM010000175.1:0-809 GCF_014212065.1 Aequorivita sp. 609
TCAACATCCATTTTTAAAATCTCACACAAAAACAGAACAGAGCGTCTTCATATAAAAATAACATTGGTCTTCAAGTTGAGCATGTAATTTCCTTCCAGGCATGTGGTGCAAACATCCAACCAGATGAGAGGTGGGTCACGTATCAAAAGTGGCAGAAAGGTCACATCTATTCCTTGGAGGCCATGTGCGCCATCAGGTCACAAACACGGTTGCTGTACCCGAACTCATTGTCATACCATGTGACCAGCTTGACAAAGTGATCGTTGAGGGCGATGCCAGCACCAGCATCAAAGATAGAGGAGCGACAATCCCCGTTGAAGTCAGTGGACACAACCTGGTCCTCTGTGTAGCCCAGAATGCCTTTCATGGGTCCATCAGCTGCAGCCTTGACCACTTTCTTGATATCATCATACTTGGCAGGTTTCTCAAGGCGGACGGTCAGATCCACCACAGACACATTGGGAGTGGGGACACGGAAGGCCATACCGGTAAGCTTGCCATTGAGCTCAGGAATGACTTTGCCCACAGCCTTGGCAGCCCCAGTGGAGGCTGGGATAATGTTCTGACTGGCACCACGGCCATCCCTCCACAGTTTCCCAGAGGGCCCGTCAACGGTCTTCTGTGTGGCTGTGATGGCATGAACAGTGCTCATAAGACCTTCAACGATGACAAAATTGTCATTGATGACCTTGGCCAAGGGAGCCAGACAGTTGGTGGTGCAGGAGGCATTGCTGACAACTTTAAGGGAATTATCATATTTCTCATGGTTGACACCCATGACAAACATAGGGGCATCTGCACTGGGGGCA
>NZ_JACJVM010000176.1:0-818 GCF_014212065.1 Aequorivita sp. 609
CACAGATCTTACAATTGTAACACACTATTAATGGAAAAAGGTTAGGAACAAATGAGCTTGCTTAGTGACCTTACGTGACCAAAAGAGGCTGAAGTTGATTGATGCGAAAGCAAATCTTTACATACAATGTTAGGATGACATCTTCAGTGGATAGCATTCAGGGACACTGCACACTGAAAAATGCAAAAGGGGGAGGAAAAGAAAGCCTACACACATCCCCACTCTTCAAAATACAAAAATTGACCAAACAATAAGCAACTAATACAATTACTGCTTAGACACTTAGCCATCAAATTGTATTCAAGTACAATACAATGACAGACAAAAGCAAATGAATGCGATTTACATGAATATCCAATTACTTGCCATTAGAAAACGTTAAAAGCGCCTTGGCCTCTATTGAAGTAGCTTTGCTCCTTAAGTGGGGGAGGGGAGCAGATATTGGTTGGACCACCAGCTTTGTTCTTTGAGGGTTTGTTTCAATCTGTAAGAGTCAAAATTAAGCAACCCCCCCCAGATCCACAAACCCCATAGACAATATTCATACATACAACCAATATCGATATACTATTCAATAAAGAGACAAAAGAGTGCCATCATGATGTGTGTTAAATAAATGGAAGCGTTTGATCCCATGCCGCGTTACCCAAGATGTAAACGTTGGTATAGCTGCCATGGAAGGCTTGTAACTGGGCCACTCATCCACTGGCAGACACACTGGTGGTTCCTTCCCCCATACAGCGCTATTCAAGTCACTGCCACCCTTAATAAAGCCGCTTTCACAAGCTGCAAAGTCTAGGAAAAGATTTGGGTTAACG
>NZ_JACJVM010000177.1:0-819 GCF_014212065.1 Aequorivita sp. 609
TGAAGAGCTCCCTGAGTCCTCTGAACAGAGACCCTGGTGTGAGTCTTGGCCAGATGATCAGTGAATTCCTGGTAAGGAGACTTGGTAAACACCGTTTCCTTCCAGAGATCAGGTGTCAGATAGCTGTAAGTCTTAGAGATCGCATCGAAGGTGGCCTTGGCAAAGTTGCCCAGAGTGGCAGTGCAGCCCCTGGCAGAGGTGTAGCAGTCATCGATACCAGCCATCATCAGCAGTTTCTTGGGCACAGGAGCAGACACAATGCCGGTACCACGGGGAGCGGGAATGAGACGCACCAGGACTGAACCACAGCGACCGGTCACCTTGCATGGCACGGTATGTGGTTTTCCAATCTTGTTACCCCAGTATCCTCTCCTCACGGGAATGATGGACAGTTTGGCCAGGATGATGGCTCCTCGGATAGCTGTGGCTACCTCTTTGGAGCACTTCACTCCCAGACCAACATGGCCATTGTAGTCACCAATAGCAACAAAGGCCTTAAACCTGGTGCGCTGACCAGCCCTGGTCTGTTTCTGGACAGGCATGATCTTCAGAACTTCATCTTTCAGCGCTGAGCCCAGGAAGAAGTCAATGATCTCAGACTCCTTGATTGGCAGAGAATACAGATAGATTTCCTCCAGGGTCTTGATCTTCATATCCTTCACCAGACGACCAAGTTTGGTCACAGGCACCCACTCCTTATCCTCAGATTTGCCTCCCCGGGCACCGCGGCCTCTTCCACGGCCCCTGCCGCGACCACGACCGCGACCCCGGCCGCCAGTGCCGAAACCTCCGCGAAAACCTCCTCTACCACCGGCGTCG
>NZ_JACJVM010000178.1:0-819 GCF_014212065.1 Aequorivita sp. 609
TGGCAAGATGGCGGTGCAAATCTCGAAGAAGAGAAAGTTCGTGTCAGATGGTATCTTCAAAGCTGAACTGAATGAGTTCCTGACCCGAGAGCTCGCCGAGGATGGATACTCCGGTGTGGAGGTCCGTGTCACACCAACAAGAACAGAAATCATCATCCTAGCCACCAGGACCCAGAATGTCCTGGGAGAGAAAGGCCGCCGCATTCGTGAACTGACTGCTGTCGTTCAGAAACGATTCGGGTTCCCCGAGGGCAGTGTGGAGCTGTACGCTGAGAAGGTTGCCACCCGGGGTCTCTGCGCTATCGCTCAGGCAGAGTCGCTGCGCTACAAGCTGCTCGGAGGTCTGGCTGTCCGTAGGGCCTGCTACGGTGTGCTGCGCTTCATCATGGAGAGCGGGGCCAAGGGTTGTGAGGTGGTTGTCTCTGGTAAACTGAGAGGTCAGAGAGCCAAGTCCATGAAGTTTGTGGATGGCCTGATGATCCACAGTGGAGACCCCGTTAACTACTACGTTGACACCGCTGTCCGCCACGTCCTGCTCAGACAGGGTGTGCTTGGAATCAAGGTGAAAATCATGCTTCCCTGGGATCCCAGCGGCAAGATCGGCCCCAAGAAGCCCCTGCCTGACCACGTCAGCATCGTGGAGCCCAAAGAGGAGGTCCTCCCCACCACCCCAGTGTCCGAACAGAAGGGGGCCAAGCCCGAGGGCCCAGTCATGCCACAGGGAGCCCCAGTGCCAACTGCATAAAGGGGTTGACTGATCATTGATGGAAGGCCTACACTTTTCTGTATAAAAAATACAATAAAAGAATAAATGGGGAA
>NZ_JACJVM010000179.1:0-821 GCF_014212065.1 Aequorivita sp. 609
AACAAAGAACTGAGATAAAAAACAACTAATTTCTTTATTAATTTTTGACAATATAATTCTAGGCTTACAGATAGAAAGAATAGATCCGTAAGCTCTTTTTTATTTCAGGCACAATTATTTTACTGTAAGAATCGAAACGAATTCTGCATCATATGGTAAACCCGATTTTGCGATAGCAAAACATTGTTTTAACAACTTATTTGCCACTGCAATAAGCGCCAATTTTTTACTTTTACCTTTTTGAACAATGCGCTCATAGAGTTCACGGCACGCTTTATTGTGTTTACAGGCATTAAAGGCACAAAGAAATAACAAGTTGCGAAGTTTTTTATTACCAACTTTACTAATCCTACTACGTCCTCGCACACTGCTGCCAGACTCCCTAATTGTTGGCGTTATACCCACGTAACTACAAAGCTGTGCTCCCGTCTCGAACTTGGAAAAACCATCGGTTATCACAATTAAAAATAAAGCTGTCTTGGCACCAATGCCAGGAACGGTTTGCAGAAGCGTAAGCTGTTGCTGCTGCTCTTGTTTTACCAATTCCAGCAGTCGTGCTTCTATTCCTTCAAGCTCTCTGTCCAAGTGTTTTTTATCACGCTTTAAAGAACGGTACACAAATTTTGAAGGGATACCCAAAGTTTCCTCACCGTGCATTTTGTTCTTGGTAGCAGTACGCTTTTTAAGATAACTGTCCATTAACCGGAACAGTTGCAAGCACTCGGCCTGTACATTGGTCAGCGCATTGTAAAGAGGAACCTCATTGGCCAGAGCATACTCACAGATGGCCTTTGCATCGCTCTTGTCGGTCTTTACCTTGG
>NZ_JACJVM010000180.1:0-829 GCF_014212065.1 Aequorivita sp. 609
GCGACAGCGAGGACCCTCTTGTATCCATTGATGACAGAGTGAGGGATGGAGGCGAGGGTGGGGTAGCCGATCTGCAGACACACACTGGCGATGTTCCTCACACCCTCCAGGAACCTCTTATGCAGGGCGTCTTCAGTGATGTCCAGCACCTCGGGGCTGTAGACGCTGCCGTTATCATACACCTGCTGGATGATCAGCCCGTAAGAGAAGGGCGAGATGTTCAGCATGTTGAGCAGCGTGGCCTCGCTGGCGCCCACCTTGTCTCCAGGTTTGATCAGTTGAACATCGCTCAAGATTTCAATGGTTCCTCTGGAGATCTTGGTGGTGATTCCCAAAGCCTGGAAGAAGGAGGTCTTCTCAGGACCCAGACCAGTGTTCTGCGCCGGAACGGTCACCTCACAGGGGGCGATGGCACCGGCACGGGCAGCAGCGGGCACTTTGTTTGCCAGCAGCAGGTCCCTGACCTCAGTCAGATCCTCCTTTGTGAAGACGAAGCCCACGTTCCCACGGATGTGGGGAAGCAGCCTCTCCAGAGCCGGGTTGTTCTCCAGGTGGCCACGGATGGCCTTACGCATCATGGTGTTTTTGCCCATGAGCACGACGGCCTTGCCCCGCAGGGACAGACGGATGGTCTGCATCTGCTTGGAGCCGACATTGTCTGCGCCCACGATGAAACACTTCGGGAAGTCATCCAGCAGTTGGATGATCTTCAGAAAATAGTTGGACTTCCACGTGGCCCTGTCTTCCCTGGGCATCTTTGCAGTGCTTCCAAGGATCGGTGAACAGCCGGTTTAAAGACAAGGTTGAAAAATCTCACGGTAGGGACGCG
>NZ_JACJVM010000181.1:0-839 GCF_014212065.1 Aequorivita sp. 609
CAGTAACGACCTAGCTCTTAGATGACTACGGATGGAAGAAAAGATCTACAGCAGAGGCCAGGACCAGGGAGAAACAGGACCAGATGTCGAGCCAGGCAGGACCAGGGGAGAATCAGAGGGCACAGAGCAGGGTGAAGAGCAGCAGCAAGCAGTATCCAGAGGGGGAGCCAGATCCACAAGGCAGAATAGCGTACCACGTTGGCCACCAGGGGGAGCTCAGCTGGTCTAGATCAGAGCAAGCCAAAGATGGGTGTCTCAACAACAGCAGAGAAAGAAAGGGCTCACAAGCAGAAAGTATCAGGGGGTCATCACCATAGAAAAGTCATGAGGAGGGCATTTGGTTTGTATGGGTAGAGGTATCCTGTGTAATTTTGAAGTCAATTTCAGTAGTTTGCATTTCAGAACACTTTTGCTCGCGAAGTTCTGTTCTTTCCTTTTCAGGCGTGGTGAGTGACTGTTTGAAATTCCGATGTGTCATCTGTCCTGTTGTTGGCCAAGTCTGATGAATGCTGTTAGTGTGCTGTGGAGATGACCGTCCTTTATCGACCACGCCTCCACTGAGTTTCGGCTATAGGCCCGTGGAAAAGTCGTCCCCATATCCGCTTAAATCCATTAGGTCTGTCCTGAGAAGCAATCCACGTATGAAGGGTTTTTCGGAGTTGGTTACCCTGCGTCCCTAAACGACACAACTACCTCTACTGCCACACCCGCTGCGTCAGTCCGACATATGATGCCAGGGCAGCTGCGTATTGCCTGCCGGTAAAAATTTTGACGAGTTCATGCATGAATTTTAATGATAAATTGGAGCAAAAGCTCTTAATTAAAAAAAAAAAAAAAGA
>NZ_JACJVM010000182.1:0-857 GCF_014212065.1 Aequorivita sp. 609
GCACGTTTTTCATTGGACCTTTGTGTTTTGTTTCATGGCTGTGAATAAATACTTCCATCAGGTCACTGTAATGTCAGCAGCAGTTGTTAATGTTAACCACAGACAGTGAAGAAACCACTTTCACATTGAACTTTATCTAAGATCTAATTACATTAGCAGCAATTGGCAAAAGTCTGTTGGTAGCATCTAATTTCTCTTGATGAAGGATTCGTACAGGGAGGTGAGCTGGTCCTTCAGGTCCTGTGCGTAGGGGTCCAGCTTTTCCTTCAGGTCTTCAGCGTAGGGTGTGAGACTCTGCTGGACCATCTGGGCTCTCTCTCTAATCTGGGTCTGAAGATCCTCAGCCAGAGGGCTCACGGTCTTCTGGAACTCCTGCAGACGCTGGTCAACCTTCTCCTTGATTTCAGCAGTGTAGGGCTCCAGCTGAGCCTGCAGCTCCTTCACGCTCTGCTCCAGGTTTCCTCTCAGCTCCTCACTCTTCTGGAGCAGAGTGGCCTTCAGGGTCTCAGAATCCAGGGATTCTGCATATGGAGCCATGGCCGTCCTGAGCTCCTCCACTCTCTGCTGGATCTGGCTCTTGAGGTTGTCAGCATAGGGCTCCAGCTGGTCTCTCACAGTGATCAGGTCCTGGCCCAAACGCTCCCTCAACACTTCAGCTTCCTTGGTGATTTTGGTCATCAGCTCTTCAGCCAGAGGATCCATCTGTTTCTTGAGGGTGACGGCATATTCGCTGGCCATGTCGGCACTCTGGGTCAGTCTAGCATTGACTTCCTGTCCCAGTTGGGAAGACCTGATCATCTTGACGGTTTCCTCTGCAGTTTGTGTTGCCTTGGAAACATAGCTCCAGAAAGCATCAG
>NZ_JACJVM010000001.1:0-9857 GCF_014212065.1 Aequorivita sp. 609
GGCCGTTTGCGCTGCGCTCAATTCGTTTTTAGGGGTTATGTTGCTTGCTATAACCCAATTATCCACTCAGCAAGCTTTAAAAATCGCATTCCCGAGAAATTTCATAAAATTCATGAAATACAGAAATCTTAACCCTGAAACTGAATTTAAAGGAAAATTAGTGTAGTTTTGAGACAGACTGCCGTTGTAAGCAATTTGAGAAAACCGCCTAAAATATAAAGGTGTTAAGATAAAATGAAATTAAACGAATACTTAGCTAACCGACTAAAGGAAATTTTTACTGAAGGAAAATGGGTTTTAGGTACAAATTTCAAAGAACAAATAATTGACCTTGATTGGAAACAAGCAACTCAAAAAATAGATGACTTTAACACTATTGCTGATTTGATTTTTCACATTGATTACTACATAGCTGGCGTGAAAAAAGTTCTAAAAGGCGGAACACTGGATATACGGGACAAATATAGTTTTGATTATCCACCCATAAAATCTGAACAAGATTGGCAAAATTTAGTGAGTAAGTTTTGTCTTGACGCAGATGAATTTATCGAACTCGTTGAAAATATGTCAGAAGAAAAAATATTGTCGGACTTTGTAGATAAACAATATGGGACTTATTACCGAAATATTGACGCTATGATTGAACACTCATATTATCATCTCGGACAAATAATACTCATTAAAAAACGAATAAAATAAAAACTGCTTACAACAATGGCTATAAGTAATTGCTTGTTCTCGCCTACTTCTGAAAATCCTCGCGAATTTTCAGTTTGGTTTGTACTTGCTAAGTTAAGTGCTAAACCACGCAACTACTCATAGCCGAGACCGTTAGCAAAAATATAAAACCAGAATTATGAAATATCGTCTACTCTTCATTAAAGAAATTTTCGTTTTGACAAGCTTACTTACTTTATTCAGTTGTCAAAAGGATGATGATGTGTTTCAAGGAAGTGAAACAAAATATTTAGTTGATAAAATATATAATTACAACAATGACCTCATAGCGGAATACTTTTATGACAACGAAAATAGACTTATAAAAAAGTATGTAACTGAACATTTGGGTAATAACTATCAACAAGAATGGGCATCTTATTCAGATGAATTTGAATATCATAACGGACGTATTTCAAAAATTATTCATAAAGATATTTCGCACAATATGTTTAACTATGAAACCTATATCTTCTACAATTCTAATGGCAAAATAATAAAAACAGAAATATATAAATACGGGCAACTTATTTCAACTAACTCTAATTACAGATATAAGAATGACAATTTAATAGGAACTATAAAATACAACTTGGGTACTATGGCCTACAAAGATTCCATTATCTATGACTATTCAGGAAATGTGATTAAATATTTATACGAAAGACCTGAATCGGATTTATTAGGGAATCCAATACCAGAAACAAAAATAACTACCATTCAAGAATTTAGTTATGACAATAATTTGAGACCAAACTTCAATCTTGACTATCTTTTCATATATGAGCCTCTGCCATTTTATGAATTAGCAGATTTACAAAGACAGTTATCCACGAATAATATGACTGAATTTATTGATGAAACAAAATGGTTATATTCGTACAATGAACAAGGTTTACCTTCTAAAATAGAGGTTAAATGGAAAGATATTGAAACAACTTTGCCAATGATGTTAAGAATAACATACAAGGAGATAGATTAAAAAATACTTTTGCTAATAACTAAGCATTCGTGTGGTGGGTACGACCCAACATGAATGCAGTGTTGACTGAACCGGTGTATGTCGGTTTGCCCTTATGGGGATTGGTCTAGTTTGGGATGGGTTTTCAGGAGTCGGTTTTCCCTGATTTGGGATCGTTTACCTCAATTTTTGCTAAGGAATTATAGCGCACTGTACATTTTGTAGTTTTTCTCCACTGTTTTTTAGATTTGTTTGGTCGTTTACTTTCATTTTGGCCATAGGAGTCCCGTTACGTCGGGATTCACGTTTTTTTATATAGGTCTGTTTAACTGTTTTTTGATTTGCTCTTGCCAGTGTAGCGGTGGCCCACGGGCTGTAAAAGTCGCAAAAGATAGCCGTGGCTTCGGCAGATGCCGGCTTGATGACCCTTGCCTACAACCTTAAACGACTCTTTAATCTCGGTGTAAAGTTCGATATAACGGCCGTTTGCGCTGCGCTCAATTCGTTTTTAGGGGTTATGTTGCTTGCAATAACCCAATTATCCACTCAGCAAGCTTTAAAAATCGCATTCCCGAGAAATTTCATAAAATTCATGAAATACGGAAATCTTAACCCTGCAACTGAATTTAAAGGAAAATTAGTGTAGTTTTGAGACAGACTGCCGTTGTGTGCAATTTGAGAAACCATTATAATAATTGAAAATGGAGTTACTATATGACATTCTAAAAACAATAATTCTATCTCTCGTTTCGGCAACAATTTTTTGGATATTCTTTTCTTATCTACCTAAAAAAAAGCGATTAAAAAAAATTAGACCTAAAATAAACCAAGATTTAGAATCAATCACAACAAGTCTGTTTGGAATATTTAGAACCATTTTCAAGAATTCTAGTAACATAAACATATTATATAACCGAAAAGTACTTGATGGGACTTTAAAAAAAGAGGATATAGAAATTGGGTTAATAAATAAATGTTACGACACAAATAAAATAAATAATTTCGAGTATAAATCTTATATGATATCAATTGGAGAAGATTTAGAAAAATTCAAATTTCTAATATTAAAAAAAATTGAAGAACTATATTTTTTTACCGAATTTTTGAGTACTAATGAATTAATTACTCTTGAAAAGATTAAGAAAATATTGAACAGTCAAAATATAGAAATCCACTATAAAAAAAACCTAACTGTTCTAACAATGCATTTTAATGATTTATACAAACTATACATCAAACTAAATAAAATAACTTTTGAAAAAAATCATAATTATATTCAAACAAATGAATTTTATGATATTGCATTTCCTTTGTATCAAATAGATTATTATTTCTACAATAAAAAGGACTTTAAAAAATGTAAAAAAGTATCTAAAAACTATATTAAAAATTTTCCAAGTACTGATATTTTTAAATTAAGATTAATTATGTGTGAATATGAATTAAACAGAAAAAATAAGGGGCTTGAATTATTTAAAATATTCATAAAAAACAAAACATCACTAGAAGGTTATTCTAGTATCATAGAAATATTTGATAATTATGACGAAAGAATAAAACCGTATTTAAAACATAATATGGACGAGGACAAATTTCAAGAAATGAATAAGTCCATAGAGCTGAATAAAAACAGAAAATCCCAAGAAACAATAAGTTTTGCTAAAACTAATGAGAAATTAAAAATATATTTCAATAATTAAAAACTGCACACAATAACTAAGCATTCGTGTGGTCGGTACGACCCAACATGAATGCAGTGTTGACTAAACTGGTGTATGTCGGTTTGCCCTTATGGGGATTGGTCTAGTTTGGGATGGGTTTTCAGGAGTCGGTTTTCCCTGATTTGGGATCGTTGACCTCAATTTTTGCTAAGGAATTATAGCGCACTGTACATTTTGTAGTTTTTCTCCACTGTTTTTCAGGTTTGTTTGGTCGTTTACTTTCATTTTGGCCATAGGAGTTCCGTTACGTCGGGATTCACGTTTTTTCATATAGGTCTGTTTAACTGTTTTTTGATTTGCTCTTGCCAGTGTAGCGGTGGCCCACGGGCTGTAAAAGTCGCAAAAGATAGCCGTGGCTTCAGCATATGCCGGCTTGATGACCCTTGCCTACAACCTTAAACGACTCTTTAATCTCGGTGTAAAGTTCGATATAACGGCCGTTTGCGCTGCGCTCAATTCGTTTTTAGGGGTTATATTGCTTGCTATAACCCAATTATCCAATCAGCAAGCTTTAAAAATCGCATTCCCGAGAAATTTCATAAAATTCATGAAATACGGAAATCTTAACCCTGCAACTGAATTTAAAAGAAAATTAGTGTAGTTTTGAGACAGACTGCCGTTGGCAACAATTTGAAAATGATTCGATTTTGGTGTATATTTACATCAATTAACAATAAAATTATGTCAAGACAAAGTATATCATTTACAAAACCAAACGATGAGTGGCTAAAAACCCAAGTGGACAATAAAGAATATTCAAGCAAAAGCGAATTGGTCAATGATTTGATTAGACAGGCCCGAAAGCAGCAAGTCCAAATTGACTGGATTCGAGCAAAATTGGAAAAAGCTGAAAATAGTGGATTTACAAATGATAGTAAAGAAAGTATTTTAGCGCAATCAAAGTCTTTGCTTAATGGCTAAATATAGATTGACCAACGAAGCAAAAAACGACTTGATTCGGATTCACCATTATGGAGTTGAAAAATTTGGAATGACTCAAGCTGACAAATATTTCGAAACGTTCTTTGAGTATTTTGACATTATTGCAGAGCGACCTTTTTCCTTTGAATCAGTGGATTACATAAAAAAAGGATACAGACGTTGCGTATGTGGAGTTGATAGTATTTATTACAAAATAAATGAGAATATTGTCGAAATAATGGCAATTGTCGGAAGACAAGATTTAAATACAAAGCTATAACTGAATTAATAAAAAAACTGTTGCCAATAACTAAGCATTCGTGTGGTCGGTACGACCCAACATGAATGCAGTGTTGACTGAACCGGTGTATGTCGGTTTGCCCTTATGGGGATTGGTCTAGTTTGGGAAGGATTTTCAGGAGTCGGTTTTCCCAGATTTGGGATTGTTTACCTCTTTTTTTGCTAAGGAATTATAGCGCACTGTACATTTTGTAGTTTTTCTCCACTGTTTTTCAGGGTTGTTTGGTCGTTTACTTTCATTTTGGCCATAGGAGTCCCGTTACGTCGGGATTCACGTTTTTTTATATAGGTCTGTTTAACTGTTTTTTGATTTGCTCTTGCCAGTGTAGCGGTGGCCCACGGGCTGTAAAAGTCGCAAAAGATAGCCGTGGCTTCGGCAGATGTCGGCTTGATGACCCTTGCCTACAACCTTAAACGACTCTTTAATCTCGGTGTAAAGTTCGATATAACTGCCGTTTGCGCTGCGCTCAATTCGTTTTTAGGGGTTATGTTGCTTGCTATAACCCAATTATCCACTCAGGAAGCTTTAAAAATCGCATTCCCGAGAAATTTTATAAAATTAATGAAATACGGAAATCTTAACCCTGAAACTGAATTTAAAAGAAAATTAGTGTAGTTTTGAGACAGACTGCCGTTACCTGCAAGTTTGACCAGACTCAAGAATTCAAAAACAAAATTGAACGTTGACTAACCTATGACCAAAAATCTTTATCTGAATTTAATCTTGAGTTTTATTATTTTAATGATTGGATTTAAATTTTCTTCTCAATTAAATAATCTTTGGTTTACTAGGATAGGGAATGTATCATCAATTATTTTAGCTGGACTTTTTTTACTAAAATTTAGGGCAACGGCATTACCTGAAAAACAAAAAAGGATATTTAAGATTCAATTGATATTACCAATATTTATTGGCGTAATCGGTCTTTACTTACTTAACTATTTCACTCTAATATTTGTATATAACTTTTTTGATTGGGAATGGACTGGCGAAGTTAATCGTACAGCAAAAGAATTAATCGAATTAACATTAATGATTATACTTTTGGGAATTTTGGAGGAATTTTATTTTCGTAGAATTGTTGCCCAAAAATTACTTAATTCAAAAGGGTTTTCAAAAGCCCTATGGATTTCGGCATTGATTTTTGGTCTTGCACATAGTGTAACAGATTCAGGTTTTCTTTCAACTTTTCTAGGAGGATTATTTCTTGGTTACATTTATCTAAAAACCAACAATCTATGGTTGACAATTTTTACACATATGGAATATAACTTAATTTATTTTTTGATTTCACCGATTATCGACAATAGATTATCCGAATTTAACACGATTAAAATAATTTCTTTTTTTGTGGTATTAGGACTAGGATTATTACTAATGTTTTATCTGATTTTTAAAAAGCGTACCGAGTTAAAAACCAGCAGGTAATAACTAAGCATTCGTGTGGTCGGCACGACCCAACATGAATGCAGTGTTGACTGAACCAGTGTATGTCGGTTTGCCCTTATGGGGATTGGTCTAGTTTGGGATGGGTTTTTAGAAATTGATTTTTCTAATTTTCATTTTGGCACATCTTATATATTTTTGAAAATTATGTTGCTTGCTATAGCCTAATTATCCACTCAGCAAGCTTTAAAAATCGCATTCCCGAGAAATTTCATAAAATTCATGAAATACGGAAATCTTAACCCTGAAACTGAATTTAAAGGAAAATTAGTGTAGTTTTGAGACAGACTGCCGTTAGCTGTAATTTTGAATGAACAAGAAGGAACAATTAAAAAGAGACCTAGATAAGATTACTAAAAGTATTATTACTTTCCTTCAGTCCTTTGAATTTTGTTATTACCTAAACTATCCGAAAACGGACAATAATTTAGATGAAAAACATTTAAAATATATTTCTAATTCAGGTTTCTTTTCATTTACGAGATATGCACTTTGGCGTGTAACAATTATAGAACTTCATAAGTTGACTAATGACAATAAAGAAACTGACAAATACAACCTTCATCATCTAATAAGAAAACTAAAAAAAGGAGGGATTTATCAATCATTAAAAATAGATGAATCAAAAATTAGTGAATGGGAAACTAAATTGAAAAAACAGAATGAATCAATAAAACAAGTCAGTAGTTTGAGATTTAAGCTTTATGCACATACTGACAATAATTATGAAAATGTAATTAACAACTCTGAATTGACTTTAAAAGCAACGGAGGAATTGATAAACGTTATAGTTAAAATTGTATTTGAAATATATTTAATTGTCTTCGATACTCATTTTGAATTCAAACCAATTCACGAAAAGAAAACGGTTAGAAAAATAATAGATGACATCTTAACTAAACGAGAATCGGACAACAATAAAGCTGTTGAAAAATTTATAGAAAATGCGAACAAGAAAAACTACAGCTAATAACTAAGCATTCGTGTGGTCGGTACGACCCAACATGAATGCAGTGTTGACTGAACCGGTGTATGTCGGTTTGCCCTTATGGGGATTGGTCTAGTTTGGGATGGGTTTTCAGGAGTCGGTTTTCCCTGATTTGGGATCGTTTACCTCAATTTTTGCTAAGGAATTATAGCACACTGTACATTTTGTAGTTTTTCTCCACTGTTTTTCAGGTTTGTTTGGTCGTTTACTTTCATTTTGGCCATAGGAGTCCCGTTACGTCGGGATTCACGTTTTTTTTATATGGGTCTGTTTAACTGTTTTTTGATTTGCTCTTGCCAGTGTAGCGGTGGCCCACGGGCGGTAAAAGTCGCAAAAGATAGCCGTGGCTTCGGCAGATGCCGGCTTGATGACCCTTGCCTACAACCTTAAACGACTCTTTAATCTCGGTGTAAAGTTCGATATAACGGCCGTTTGCGCTGCGCTCAATTCGTTTTTAGGGGTTATATTGCTTGCTATAACCCAATTATCCACTCAGGAAGCTTTAAAATTCGCATTCCCGAGAAATTTCATAAAATTCATGAAATACGGAAATCTTAACCCTGAAACTGAATTTAAAGGAAAATTAGTGTAGTTTTGAGACAGACTGCCGTTGTGAGTTATTTTGACCCGTCTTGAATAAAGTCTACATAATTTTAAGCAAAAACCTCCTTTACTATCAAAATTCAAAAAAAGTGATAACCAAAGCAGTTTAAGGTAAATATATTTACATCAAATTCTCTTGTTTATCAAAAACAAAAAAATATGATATTCTAAATATTTTGAGATTAATTCTTTCATATCAAACTTCATTGAGTATCAAAATTATCAAAAAATGATAATCAAAGTGGTTTGATGTAAATATTTATACATATATTTGTTTTGAGAATCATATTTGAGATATTTTTAACCTCAAATGGTTTTTATGTTAATATATATCGAAAAATAAATATGGAATTAAATTTAGAGAATGCCGTAAATTACCATTACGATAAATTTCCTCCGCAAGAATTAGCTTATGGAAACTTTATTACCGAGTTGATTAAAGCAACAGATGCAATTGCTCGATATGATCAAATGTTAAAAAACATTCATAATAGTGAAATATTACTAGCTCCTTTAAGAAATCAAGAAGCCGTTATCTCCTCTAGAATGGAAGGAACAGTTAGTACAATGGATGAGATATTAAAATTTGAAGCAGATGAAAATGGAGAATCGGCACAATTACAAAACACTCGTTCAGAAGTATTTGAAACAATTTTGTATCAACGAGCATTAATAAATGCTCAAAAATCAATGCAAGATGGCTATAGCCTATCATCAACACTTATTAGAGCTATTCACCAACAATTATTGTTTTTTGGTAGAGGAGCTACAAAATCACCAAGAGAATTTAAAAAGGAACAAAACTATTTAGCAGATAAACTAAAAAAGAATATTTTATTCATTCCAATAAGTCCTGAAAAGTTAAATGATGGATTAGAAAAATTATTTGACTATTTAAATAACAGTGACCACCCAATTCTAATAAAAACAGCTTTAATGCACATAGAATTTGAAGCGCTACACCCATTTCAAGATGGAAACGGTAGAATTGGTAGAATGCTTATAACATTACTCTTATGGTCTAGTGGTGTGATTTCTGCACCTCATTTTTACATAAGTGGATATTTAGAAGAAAATAAAAATTTATATATTGATACAATGCGAAATGTATCAGAAAATGGAGATTGGGAAAGTTGGTGTAAATTCTTTTTAAATGCTGTAGAAAAACAGGCAATGAGAAATTTAGAAGTAGCTGAAAGTATTAAAGATTTATATGAAGAAATGAAAAGTGTCTTTTCAGAAATACTCTCTTCAAAATGGAGTGTAAATGCATTAGATTATATTTTTACAAACCCCGTATTTAGGAATAATAAATTTACATCTAACAGCGGTATTCCGGCTCCAACCGCAGCAAGATTTACAAGGATATTGCTAGACAATAATCTAATTTTCACAAGAGAAGAATCGTCTGGTAGGAGGCCTGCTTTATATTCTTTTGAACCTCTAATGAAACTAGTAAGAGTTTAAAAAACAACTCACAATAACTAAGCATTCGTGTGGTCGGTACGACCCAACATGAATGCAGTGTTGACTGAACCGGTGTATGTCGGTTTGCCCTTATGGGGATTGGTCTAGTTTGGGATGGGTTTTCAGGAGTCGGTTTTCCCTGATTTGGGATCGTTTACCTCAATTTTTGCTAAGGACTTAAAGCACACTGTACATTTTGTAGTTTTTCTACACTGTTTTTCAGGTTTGTTTGGTCGTTTACTTTCTTTTTGGCCATAGGAGTCCCGTTACGTCGGGATTCACGTTTTTTTATATAGGTCTGTTTAACTGTTTTTTGATTTGCTCTTGCCAGTGTAGCGGTGGCCCACGGGCGGTAAAAGTCGCAAAAGATAGCCGTGGCTTCGGCAGATGCCGGCTTGATGACCCTTGCCTACAACCTTAAACGACTCTTTAATCTCGGTGTAAAGTTCGATATAACGGCCGTTTGCGCTGCGCTCAATTCGTTTTTAGGGGTTATGTTGCTTGCTATAACCCAATTATCCACTCAGCAAGCTTTAAAAATCGAATTCCCGAGAAATTTTATAAAATTCATGAAATACGGAAATCTTAAACCTGAAACTGAATTTAAAAGAAAAATTAGTGTAGTTTTGAGACAGACTGCCGTTGGCTGTAATGTAAAACGACATTCCCGAAAACAAAGAAAATGACCCAATCTGAACTTATAATTTTAAATTTTACAGAAATAAGGAGAAG
>NZ_JACJVM010000009.1:0-850 GCF_014212065.1 Aequorivita sp. 609
TGGCAGTCGGCAAGAATAAGAGGCTGACCAAAGGTGGCAAAAAAGGTGCCAAAAAGAAGATTGTCGATCCATTCTCCAAGAAAGATTGGTATGATGTCAAGGCACCAGCCATGTTCAACATCCGCAACCTGGGCAAGACCTTGGTCACCAGGACTCAGGGAACCAAAATTGCCTCTGATGGTCTGAAGGGACGTGTGTTCGAGGTCAGTCTGGCTGATCTGCAGAACGATGAGGTTGCTTTCCGCAAGTTCAAGCTGGTCACAGAAGATGTGCAGGGCAAGAACTGCCTCACCAACTTCCATGGCATGGACCTCACCCGTGACAAGATGTGCTCCATGGTCAAGAAGTGGCAGACAATGATTGAGGCCCATGTCGATGTGAAGACCACCGACGGCTATCTTCTCCGCCTGTTCTGCGTGGGCTTCACCAAGAAGCGCACCAACCAGATCAGAAAGACCTCCTACGCTCAGCACCAGCAGGTCCGTCAGATCCGCAAGAAGATGATGGAAATCATGACCCGTGAGGTCCAGACCAATGACCTTAAGGAGGTGGTCAACAAACTGATTCCTGACAGTGTAGGCAAGGACATTGAAAAGGCCTGCCAATCCATCTACCCTCTACATGATGTTTACGTCAGGAAGGTTAAAATGCTGAAAAAGCCCAAGTTTGAGCTTGGTAAGCTGATGGAGCTGCACGGTGAGGGTGGAACCAGCAGTACTGCTGCTAAACCAGCAGAGGGTGACACTGGGGCCAAGGTGGAGAGAGCTGATGGATATGAGCCCCCCATCCAGGAGTCTGTCTAAAACTCCTAAGACAAACAGCTGGTGTCAATAAACATGTAAATTTGAAA
>NZ_JACJVM010000010.1:0-908 GCF_014212065.1 Aequorivita sp. 609
CGGCTTTTCAGCCCGTCCAGCTCAATCTACAGCCATCGACCGGTACCGAGCGCAGAGATGACCGAGCAGATGACCGTGCGAGGGACCCTGAAGGGCCACAACGGCTGGGTGACCCAGATCGCCACGACTCCGCAGTTTCCAGACATGATTCTGTCCGCGTCCCGAGATAAGACCGTCATCATGTGGAAACTCACCCGTGATGAGACCAACTACGGTATTCCTCAGCGAGCCCTGCGCGGACACTCACACTTCGTGAGCGATGTGGTCATCTCATCAGACGGTCAGTTTGCGCTGTCCGGCTCGTGGGACGGCACTCTGCGTCTGTGGGACCTCACCACTGGAACCACGACCCGTCGTTTTGTGGGTCACACCAAAGACGTGCTGAGCGTGGCCTTCTCCGCTGATAACCGGCAGATCGTGTCCGGCTCTCGGGACAAGACCATCAAGCTGTGGAACACCCTGGGCGTCTGCAAGTACACCATTCAGGACGAGAGTCACACCGAGTGGGTTTCCTGCGTCCGTTTCTCCCCGAACAGCAGTAACCCCATCATCGTCTCCTGCGGCTGGGACAAGATGGTCAAGGTGTGGAATCTGGCCAACTGCAAGCTGAAGACCAATCACATCGGACACACCGGATTCCTGAACACCGTCACCGTGTCCCCTGATGGCTCCCTCTGTGCGTCTGGAGGAAAGGATGGACAAGCCATGCTTTGGGATCTAAACGAAGGCAAGCATCTTTACACGCTGGACGGCGGTGACACGATCAATGCTCTCTGCTTCAGTCCCAACAGATACTGGCTGTGTGCCGCCACAGGGCCGAGCATCAAGATCTGGGATCTGGAGGGAAAGATCATTGTTGATGAGCTCAGACAGGAAGTCATCACCACCAACAGCAAGGCTGAGCCGCC
>NZ_JACJVM010000011.1:0-692 GCF_014212065.1 Aequorivita sp. 609
GTGACATGAAGTCTTCTTGTTTCAGTAATATGTTTCTTTTTCCACCCAGCCTCCTGGGCTCCGCCTAAGGATATATCTTCTAGCTTCATCATAGACGAAGATGAGCAGTGAGTATGGGAAGGCACAGAACCACCAACATGGTTTGAGAGGATACATTCTCAAAGCAACGTCCATGCCTGGACAGTAGGACAAGAAAGCTGCCAGAGCAGTTTCTTCAAACAGTCCAAAGATGAGGATTTTGTTTTTCATTCCTTGCTGTACAATGGAATTCCTTCTGGTTTTACAGATGATCAAGTCGGCCCACTGCACAATCACAATGCTGGCAAAGAATGCCGTGTGGCATGTGAACTCCACAATCTTTCTGCGCTCATACGTCCATTGTTGGCCATAGCTGTCTTCCAGGTCATTAAGATACTTATCGTCCCAGTCGACTCGAATCCCTATTAAATCGGAGGGCAGGAATCCGTTCTCGGCAAGAATTACAAAGTAGCTAAAGAACCCTGCAACTGCTTGCATCATACCGATTTGACCGTAGGCCATACTGATTAGCCTCTCATTCACCAGTTTATCTGTTTTAGCATTTCTGGGTTGTCTCTTCATGATGTCACTTTCTGCAGTTTCGTAGGCCAATGAGATAGCAGGAACCATGTCAGTGCCCAGGTCAATGCAGAGAATGGTGACTGTGCCCAAAG